>JABDJQ010000536.1 GCA_013002425.1 Gemmatimonadota bacterium | reverse complement strand
GACCGGGTCGTGATCGCGGGCGACATGAACAGCTGGAATCCCGACCGGGGCATCAAGCTGAAGCGCCTGGCCGGCACGAACCTCTGGCATGCCCGCGTGAACTTCGAACCCGCCGCGCGCCTCGACTACAAGCTCGTGATCGACGGCGGCCGATGGATTGTCGATCCCCGGAACCCGCGCACCATGCTCGGCGGCTTCGGCCCGAACTCCGAACTGCGCATGCCGGGTTACGAAGCTCCCTGGTATCTCGATCCGCGCTTCGACAGGATCGACGGCGCCCCGCCCGCCGGGAAGCTGCACGAGCACACGATCTGGAGCGAGGCGCTGAACGAAAACCGGCGCTTCGCCGTCTACACGCCCCCCGGCTGGAAGATGGCGCTGCAGAAGCCGTCCCCCGCGCTTTACCTGAACGACGGCGGCGATTACCTGCGCCTGATCGACACCCCCGAACTGCTCGACCGGATGATCGCGCGCGGCACGATTCCGCCCCTCGTCGCCGTCTTCATCGACCCGGCCGATCGCCGCACCGAATACGTGCCGAACGAAGACTACCTCGCATTCCTGACCGACGAACTCGTTCCGTTCATGCAGTGGGAGTACCGAACCGATCCCGACGCAGCCCGCACCGCGATCCTGGGCGTTTCGATGGGCGGACTTTCGTCGGTGTATGCCGGCGTCGCGCGCCCCGACGTCTTCGGCCTCGTCGGCGCGCATTCCGGCGCGTTCACCTATGCGGGCGGCGAGGTGCTGGCGCTTGCGGAGAGCGCGCCGTCGCTTCCGCATCGTTTCGCGCTCACGGTCGGAACGTACGAGCGCGCGGTTTCGGGAAACACGAAGGAAGGCGACCTGCTCGGCGCGCAGCGCCGGCTCGTCGAGATTCTCGCGCAGAGAGGCGCGAATTACCGCGCGGTCGAGCGGCCGGAAGGGCACAGCTGGGGCCTCTGGCGCGGCGATCTCGACGACACGCTGGGGTTTCTCTTTTCCGTGGAGTAAGGGGAAGGGGGGTCCGGGGTAGGTTTCGATCGCTTATCGCCTGTTGGCGGGGGGTGGGCGCGGCGAGCGAGACCAACTTGAGCCGTTCGCCTTCGGCGCACCGGCATCAGTTCGACATCCCGCAACAGAAGTCATCCCCGACACCACTCACCTCCTCCCATCGTCAAAGGCGGACGGCCAGGGATCGCGACGCCGCGCCACTCCCCCCGCCGACAAGGCGATGGCCGAATCGGAACGGGCTACTCGAGTTTCTTCTTCACGCGCATTTTCGCTTCGATCATCTGACGGTGGTTCAGGCGCAGAAGCTTCGCGATCTTGCGGACGAGATAATCTTCGTGGGCGTCGAGCTGGCCGTCGGCGAACACGACTTCCCAGACCATCTCCATCATGTGCACCTTCTCCGTTTCGTCGTAGTGCGTGTTGATGACGCTCGTGAACGACCAGATGTCGACCGCACCGTCACGCTCTTTTTGCGCCACGTCGATAATGCTACGGGCCTTCTTTTCGCTCACGCCGTGCAGATGCGTGAGGTGCTTGACGATCCGGGCACGTTCTGTCTCGTCGAACTCGTCGTCGACGGTCGCCATCTCGAGGAAGAGCGCCGCCGTGGCGACTTCGAGGTTCGGCTTTTCCGGTTTCGTGCTTTCGTTCTCGAGGCCGAGCAGATTCCTGATGAAGTCCATATCGTTCACCTTTGCAGGGGTTTCGCATGCCGGACGGGGATGGGAGCGCCTGACGGGAGGAGGCCGTGCTACAATCGGAGTAACCCTCCACGTTGCACGAAGCTCGTGATCCCACACCTTCGGAGGCCTCGCCATGCGCGCGATCGTCGCTTTTCTCTTCCTCCTTGTTACCACGATTAGCGTAGAAGCCGCTACCTGGTTCCTCGAAGCCGACGGTTCAGGCGACGCGCCGCACATTCTCGCCGCAATCGACTCCGCGGCGCCGGGCGACACGATCCTGCTGAACGACGGCGTGTTCACCGGAACGGGAAATCGCTTTCTGATCGTGCCGGGATCTCTCGGCGGACTCACGATCCGATCGGTGAACGGCCCGGACTTTACGACTGTCGATCTCGCGTTCAACAACGGATTTTCGCTGAGCGCGGTGAACGTATCGATCGAAGGACTCACGGTCGTCAACGGATCGAACTGGGTCGGTGGCGGCGTCCAGGTCAATGCGATGGGCGCAAGCGTGCGGAACTGCAGGATCGAGAACTGTGTGGGCAACGGGGGAGCGATCGGACTCTGGGCGGGAAGCGTCGAGGTGACCGATTGCGTGATCGCTGACTGCTATGGCGGCTACAACGGTTCTGTCGCGTATGCCGTCGGCGGCGCCGCGATGCTGTTCGAGCGGTGCCTCATGCTGCGGAACGGAGTCTGTCCCATTATCTCGGCCGTGCCTCTGACGATTCGGAACTGCACGTTCTGGGAAAGCGAAGGGGGGGTGGGCTCGACCGGAAGCACGATTTCGATGACCGGCGCCCTGCTTACGATCGAGCATTCGATTCTGGCCGCGGGATCAGGCGCGAACCCCGTCATCGCTCCCAACGTGAGCATCTCCTGCACGAACATCTACGGCAACACTCCCGGAGACTGGGTGGGCCACCTCGCCGGCCTCGACACGGTCAACGGCAACTTCTCTCTCGACCCGAAGTTCTGCGACACGGCGAACGGTGACTTCAGCCTGCGCCCGGGTTCTCCGTGCATCGACGCACCGGGATGCGGCCAGGTCGGCTTCGGCGGCGAAGGATGCGCGATTATCTCGACCGGCGTGACGGACGGACGGCCGCTTGCCGGCGACGATAGAGCGGAGGGTGATGCCGCAGGCTCGTTCGCATCGCTCTTCCAGGTCGCCCCGAACCCGTTCGGCGCGGAAACGGCCGTATTCCTTACGCGGTCGCTTGCGGACGGCGGCTCGCTGACCGTGCACGATCTCGCCGGACGTACGGTGTACGGGCAGTCTGTTTCGCCCCTGGTGCGATCGATTGTCTGGAACGGGTTTGACAACGACGGTCGCCGGCTTCCCTCCGGGGTCTATTTCCTGCGCGTCGACGCGAAGAACGAGAGCGAAACCAGACGAATCGTGATCATGCGCTGAAGAAAGAGATGTTCTGTCGGTGAGGTCGATGCCGGGACCGATCCCGTGCCGGAAGGGAAGCGGCGGACGCGGGGTCAGGCGAACTCACCCGCGAAACCGCGCGCTCCGACGCCGACGCGGCCGGGCATGATTTCGCGCGCGATCGCGACCATCTCTTCGCGGTAGGCGAGTTCCGTCGTGCCGGCCTCCACGGATTCCATCACATCGGGCAATCGCGTGCGCCGCGTGCGCGATCCCGTCTCCGTGCCGTCGCCCCCGATGAAGTGGTCGATGATGACGGCCTCGGCGCACCCCGCGCAGCGCGTGAAGAACGCACGCGGATTTTCGATCGGGAGCAGCGGAGAAACGGTGATCACGACCGTGAGCCCGGCGTCACGAAGCGCCCGTGCTGCATCGAAGCGCGACTCCACACTGCTCGCGGGCGCCGGCAGTCCGGGCAGCCGGTCGCGATCGCTTTCGATCGTAATGTGAACGCGCGCGCACGCTTTCAGTTGGCTCAAGAGCTCCGCATGGTTCGCGACCGTCGCCGCGTGCGTCTGCACGATGAGCGTGTCGGGCGGCTCGTCGATCATGGCCCGCAATACCGACTGCGTAACACCGTACTTCTTCTCCTGCGGCACGAACGGGTCGGTCGCGCTCGACAGAAAGACCCCGAACTCGCCTCCCTCCCGCCGCGCCCACTTCCGTTCGCGGACAACGGATTCGAGGTAGCTCGCCGCCGCGTTCGTGCGGACTTCGAGAAACGATCCCCACGCCCGGCCGCGCGTCACGTACGTATTGTGCTTCACGTAGCAGTACTCGCCGCAGAGGGCGTTCCCGAAGCCGCAGCCGCGATACGGCTGCAGCGAATGAGACGTAACCCCCCGCAGATAGCCGCTCGTGCGCGTCAGGACGCGCTTCACGCTGGTTTCGGTGATCCGCATGGGCCCAGTATGACACAACCGTGCTACAATCAATGAGTCCTCAAGGAATCAGCCTGCCCGTACGCAAGCGAGGAGTCGCACCATGAAATCCGCTCTGATTCTCGCCATCCTCCCTCTCGTGCTCATGGCTTCCTTTGTCGAGGCGACCACGTGGTTCATGGAGGACGACGGCTCCGGAGACGCGCCTCATCTGCAGGCTGCCATCGACTCTTCCGCGCCCGGCGATACGATCCTGCTGAACGACGGCTTTTACTCCGGCCCCGGGAACCAGATCTTCATCGTGAATCATACCCTCACGTTTCGATCGGTGAACGGGCCGCTCGTGACGCGCATCATTCTGCTCATGACCCCCGGTTTCACGATCAACGCACCGAACTGCCTGATCGAGGGAATCACGGTCGACCGGGGAAGCGACGTCTTCGGCGGCGCCGTTACCGTGAACTCCGGCAACTTCACGACCAGGAACAGCTGGTATACGAACTGCCTGGCCTCCGCGGGCGGCGGCATCTTCTTCAACACGGGCGCTTCCGGGACCGGGCGGATTATCGATTGCGTGTTCGAGTCGTGTGTCGCGAACTTCGCCGGATCTGCCGTGTGGGCGTTCAATGGTGTGGCGGAAGTCGTGGTCGAGGGTTGCGTGATCTCGGGAGGAACGGGTTTGCCCGTGGTGGTGGAGGATCTGCCCCTCACGGTCAGAAACTGCACGTTCGTGGAGAACGAACCGGTCGGCGGCGATCCGCTGGCTCTCGGCAGCGTCGCCGGGTCGATCACCGTCGAGAATACTCTCTTCGCGTTCAACACCGGAGTCTCGCCTCCGATCATTTCCAACGGGGCCCTGACCATCAGCTGCTCGAACATGTTCGGCAATCACAACGGCGGAACGTCTCTGGACTGGACCGGAAAGTCGGCGCCGTTCGCGAATATCAACGACAACTTTTCCGAAGACCCGCAATTCTGCGACATGATCTTCAAGGACTTCCAACTGGCCGCGAGCTCACCGTGCGCGCCCGGGAATCATCCCGACGGCGCCGCGTGCGGGCTGGTCGGGGCGCTCGATGTCGGATGCGGCGGCAACACCGCTACGGAAGAGGCGAGCTGGACCGACGTGAAGGAGATGTTCCGCTAGCCGGCATCGTGCCTCGCGGCGCAGGCGCAGAAACGCTTCTTTTCAAATAGCAAACGGGCCGGAGCATTTGCCCCGGCCCGTTCCCGTTTCGGATGAATTCGACTGCTTACCGCACGAACCCGCCGAACATTCCCGCGACGTTGCTGCAGAAGTTCTGCGTATGGCCCACGCCCCAGCCGATTACGTTCGTGACCGCGCTGATCGCGTTCGTGATGGCGCCGACCGGATTCAGGAAGCGCGACGCGAACCCGAATACGCTCTTCGCGATGCCCATGCCCGCGCCGAACACGTTCTGGAAGACCCCGCCGACTTTGCCGAAGATGTTCTTCGCGAAGTTCGTGACGCGACCGAGGATCGCTTTCGGGAACGAGAGCACCTTGTTGAAGATGTTCCTGCCGAAGTTGAACACCCGACCGAGGATCGCCTTCGGGAACGAAAGCACCTTGTTGAAGATACCGCCGACCTTGCCGAAGATCCCTCTTGCCACGTTGAACACCCGACCGAGGATCGCCTTCGGGAACGAAAGCACTTTCTTGAAGATGTTGCCGACCTTGCTGAATACGTTCTTCGCCGCACCGAAGATCTTCTGCGGAACACTGATGATCTTCTTCGCGACTCTCTTGACGCCGCGGGCGACCGATCTCACGACGTTGCCGACGCCGCCCACGACCTTCTTGAACGTCCGCTTGACGCCCCTCGTCACTCTCTTGAACGCCTTCTTGATCTTCTTGAAGAAGAACTCGGTTTCGACCTTCTCGCCGTTGACCGTGATCGTGTGATGATCGTTCTCGTTCCTGATCTCGTTGATCTGGGCCTGCGAGAGCTTTTCACCGTTCAGGACGCGACGGAACATTTCGCCTTCGTCGCCCGGAGTGTCTTTCTTGTTGATGCGGGCGTCGATCGCGTGACCGGCTTCCTCGATGAACGTCTGGCCGGCGAGCGCCGGATTCGACTTGAGGTCGTCGGCGATGTAGATCGTGTCTTTCGATTTCGCGTACGCGCCGTTCGCGCCCTGGAGCGTGGCGCGGCTCTGGAACTCCACTTTCGGGAGCCAGCTGTAATCGCCGGCCAGCGCCTTCTTGCGAAGCGACTCGGCTTTCGTCTGATCGTAGCCGGCGCCGAAAATCTTCTTCGTGAACGCGTGAAACTCCGCCGGCTTGCCCGCCAGCTTGCCGAACTTCGCCGCGAACGCGTTCTTCATCGCCGTCTTGATCTGCGTGTCGCGATCCGTGGCCGCCGGGCGGATGTGGGAAGTCGACACCTGAGCGCTGGTCGTGCTCGTCTTCGCCTGCGACTGGCTGCCGGCATTCGAATCCGGCGTGTACGAGGCGAGATGCGGGTTGTTGATGTTGATCTGCATTTTGAAAGCTCCTTTCGGTCCGGGACCGATCGTCAATTTGTGAATGTTGCTTTCTTATCCCGCCCCTGGCCCGCGAAGTTGCGAAGAAAATCCTCTAATAGTGGAAGAAACGCGCCAACCCCCGATATCGACGCCCCCGGCGCCCCTCCCCCTCCGTCTCCGATCCCGTTCTTTCCCCTCTTTCCCTATTCCGATCCTGTTCTCTCTTTCTTCCTCCTTCCCCCTCCGATCCTTTTCCCCCTTCCTCCTTCCCCTTTCCTCTCGCCCCCGTGGCGGGAGCATCACGATCCCTTTCGGGCCCCCTCTTCCGCGGGTGGCGCGCCGGACGGGGACCCCGGC
>JABDJQ010000521.1 GCA_013002425.1 Gemmatimonadota bacterium | reverse complement strand
CTACACCGGCTGCGCGTGGATCGACTTCGACAACGACGGCGATCTCGACCTCAGCGTCGCGGGCAAAGGCGCCATCTTCCGGAACGAGGGCGGCGGCGATTTCCACAAGCTCGGCGGCATCATGAAGAAGCAGGGCCAGGCGCAGGGGATGACATGGGCCGACTACGACAACGACGGCGACATCGACTGCTACCTCATCGGAAACGCCGTGCGCGGAAGCTTTCTCTATCGAAACGACGGACCCGGTAACTCTTTCGTGAAGATTCTGTCGGGCGTCATCGCCGACAGCCTCGAGAACTCCGGCTGGGGCGGAGCCTGGGGCGAATTCACGGGCGACGAATACGTCGACCTCGTGATCGCAGCCGCGAACGGATTCGGCGGCGTCACGCATGAGAACCGGCTCTTCTCGAACAACGGCGACGGCACGTTCACGCGCGAAACGACATCTGACGTGGAACAGGGACTCGGGCCGTACACGGTGCCGACCTGGTACGACTACGACCAGGATCTCGACATGGACCTCTTCATCGCGGCGGGGCCGGCTTCCGGCAATCTCGAACCCGACTACCTGTATCGAAACGACGCCGGCACGCTGAACCGCATTTTCACGGATCCGATCGCGACGGATACCGCCGACGGCCAGACGTGGAACTGGATCGACTATGACAACGACGGCGATCTCGACGCCTATCTCACGAACTACAACAGCGCGACGCCGGGCTATCTGTACAGGAACGACGCCGGCACGTACGCGCGCATGACGGCAGCCACGGCCGGCCCGATCGTGTCGAACACGGGGCTCGCGCTTTCGAATCACTGGCACGATTACGACAACGACGGCGACGTCGACTGCATCATTACATACGACGGAATCAAGAGCGCCGAATACTACAGCAACGACGGCGACGGTTCGTTCACGAAACTGCTGACGACAGGCGCCACGGGACAGCCCGGCCCGAACGCCGGCGTGGCGGCCGCGGACTACGACGGCGACGGCGATCTCGACCTCTTTCTGAACGGGAGCGCCGCATCGAAAGCGCTCTTCCGGAACGACACGGCAAACGGAAACGCCTGGATCATCATCGAGTGTGTGGGAGCCGGTGGTCCGGGCGGATCCAATTTATCGGCGCTCGGAACCGCCGTTTACACGAAAGCGAACATCGGCGGCGGAGACGTCTGGCAGCAGCGCCAGGTCGTCGCGCAGAACGCGTTCAACTCGCACAGCATGCTCGCGACACACTTCGGCCTCGGCGACGCGGCCGTCGTCGACTCCGTCATCGTCCGGTTCCCGTCGGGCGCCGTGACGACGCTGACAGACGTCGCGGTGAATCAGAAGATCATCGTGACCGAACTGATCGCGACCGACGTGGCGGGCGGCGCGACCGTCGTCCCGACACGCCATCGACTCTTTCAGAACGTGCCGAACCCGTTCAATCCGACCACGGCCATTCGTTACGAGCTCGCGGCCCCGAGCCGCGTGACTCTCCGTGTGTTCGACGTGCGGGGGCGCGAAGTGACGGGCCTCGTCGACGCAATGCAGGCTCGAGGGGAACACTTCGCCAGGTGGAACGGCACGAATGCGAGCGGAGAAGAAGTCGCCTCCGGTGTCTACTTCTACCGCCTCGAAGTCCGCGATCTCGCGGCCGATGACAGCAGCGCCCCGTTCCGAACCACGAACAAGATGCTGCTCGTCAAGTAAGCGGAGGGCAGAGCCTTCCCCTAGGGCGGGAGCCCGGTGCCGAGAGGTGCCGGGCTCTTTGTCCGTTTGGTTCGGGGGTGGTGCGGGGGGGCGTGGGGTATTCTCCTCGCCTCGCCCTGTCGGACCGGGGTTCGCGGGATTTGAAACGGGAACGCCGTGCCCCCGGTCCTCCAATGGGGCTCGGCTCCGGGGAACACCCCACGCCCCCCCTCACCCCGAAGCTTTCGAAGGGAGGAAAGGGGAGGGGAGAAGAAGAGGAGGAGAGAAGAGAAGAGGAGGAGAGAAGAGAAGAGGAAGAAAGAGAAGGCTGTCGCCGGGTTGAATCAGCGACAGCCTTTTGTGTTCGGAAATGTCGGTGCCGTCGGTCCGCGTTACCGGAACATCTGTTTTACTTCGCCCCAGCTGGTTTCTTCGGTCGCCGTGGGGCCGCCGCAGCCGGTGGGCTCGGATCCCATGTGACCGCAGGCGGCGAGGGCGGCGGGTGACGAGTTCGCGATGGTGTAGTCGTCGCCGGCTTTGTCGCAGAAGAGGGGGTCTTCGTCGATGTTGCCGTTCACGCCGTTCTGTCCGGCGAGACAGTCGACGTAGTCGCCGCCGAAGTTGCCGTGGATGTCGGAGCAGGTTGCGGTGATCGTGCCGCCCACTTCGCAGAACCCGGCCTGGCCGCTCGTCGCGAACGCGAGGATCGACCGGTCGAGAGTGACGGTCGAGTTGCGGGAATGAATGCCGCCTCCGGCGCCGCCGCTGCTGTTGCGTGCGATCGTGAGGGACTGGAGGGTCGCGCTCGAGTTCGACCATATCGAAAGTCCCCCGCCGTTCAGCGTGCCCGTGTTTCCGTAGATCAGGCACTCTTCGATCGTGTTCGTGAATTCGTCACAGAGGATGCCGCCGCCGTACTCGCCGGCCTCGTTGCCGTGGACGAGATTGCGCGCGATGTAAGGCGATGATTTGAACGCGTCGATCCCGCCGCCGCTGAGGCTCGCCTGATTCAGTGCAATCTCGGAATCCGTGATCGATCCGGCGGAGCCGTTGGTATAGTGAATGCCGCCGCCGCGGCCTTCTGACTTGTTGGAGCGGATCGTCATACCCGACATCGTCGGGCTCGAGTTCCGCACGTGCAGACCGCCGCCGCCGACAGCAGCCCCGCAGGAATCGTTCTCCACCGTACAGTTCGCGAACGTCGCGGTCGTGTTCACCCACATCGATATGCCGCCACCCCCCCAGCCTGCGACGTTGTTGCGAAACTCGCAGTTGTCGATCGTTCCTGTCGATGCGTGACAGAGAAGCCCGCCGCCGTACTCACCTGTCGTGTTGCCGTCGAAAACCGTGTTCGTGATATCGGGCGATGATTCGAACGCGCAGACGCCGCCGCCGTCGAGGCCGCTCGTGTTGTTGCGAATCGTGCAGTCTACGATTGTGGGATTGGAGTTGCTGCGCAGCGCTATGCCGCCTCCCCGTTCGGTCGCCTCGCACTCCTCGATCACGCATTCGGAGATCGTCGGGTTCGAAGCGTTCAGACAATAAATGCCGCCACCGTAGGGACCGCTGAATCCGTTTCGAAGCGTGAGCCGTTCGATTCGCGCGCCGCTCGTCTCGCCGCTCTGCAGAATGAAGAGCCGGTCGGAGCAGTTCGCGTCGAGTATCGAAAGCGCCGCGCTGTTTACCGAACGAACGACGACGTCCTTTCCGCTGAAGTCGATGCCGCGATTGCCGACTCCCGTGAAGGTGCCGTCGTCGACAAACACGGTGTCTCCCGAAACGCCCGCGGCGGCGATGCCGTCCTGGATCGTCGGCGCGTCGCCGGTTCCGTCTGCTTTGATCAGCCAGCTGGCGGCATGTGATGTGGATGAATTCAAGAATACGGCAAGAAGAACAGTCAGCAGGCAGCGCATGGTTGTCACCCCGTTGATGGCAGTTTCGATCGGTTGTCGGACACGTGAAGGGCTTGATCTGTCAACTATAGCACGGTCGGTATCGGAGGTGCCGCGAGCCGTCAGAACGACTCGTCGAGGCTCAGATCGAAGCGAACGTCTTCCTGCCCGAAAGCCACGTCGGCGCGCCCGACGATCCCGTTCAGACTCTCGGTTCGGAACTGAAGCCCCATCCCCACGGTCGGACGCAGATACTTCGCCTTGAGACCGGCGACTTCCGGCGCGACCACGGCGCCCCCCGCAAACGTCGTGAACCCGAGCCTGCGGTAGATCGGGTAGCGATACTCCGCCTGAAACGAGGCCAGGATCTTGTCCCGATAGCGCGCCTGCTTGTACCCGCGCGAATGGGTATGCCCGCCGAGCTGCCCGAGTCGGAAAAACGGAACGTGGCCGTCGGTCCCGAAGAGAAAGAGCTGTGTCGCGAGGACGTGGTTTCTTCGGAGCCCGATGTAGTTCCTGAGATCGATCACGTACTGGTTGAAGTCGAACTCGCTGCCGGCGTCCTTGTCGAACCAGAGGCCGAACATCTGCCAGTGAATGCCGTCGGTCGGCGCGTACCTCTTGTCGGTCGTATTCAGATCGATCACGCCGCCGAATCCGAAGACGCGCGAATTCGTCTGGTCTGCCAGTTGATCGCTCGCGATCAGCCCCTCCGGTTCGAACGAAATCGACTCGACCAGGTTCGCTTCCGTGCGAACGCCGACGCGCAGCGCCGGGAGTACGCGCCGAAAGAACTCTACATACGCGAAGTAATTGCGGGGCCTGAATTCCTCCGCGTTCGACCGGGGCGTGTTCGGACCGATTCCGAAATAGTCGAAAGCAAGGTCGGTGTAGGCGAGCCGAACCTTCGCATAGTAAACATTCTCGCCGAGAAACAGGTTCGCCGTGGTTTCGATCTTGCCCTGACCCTTGTGCGTGATGCGCCCCTTGGCCCGATAGTCGGAAAGCGGGGTCGTGTCCGCGCTTCCCGTGCATCGGAAGGGCGCGATCACCTGACCGCCGATGCCGAAGCCCGAGGTCGACGAGTAATACACTTTCGGCAGGTAGATCAGGCGTCCGACGACGAGGCGCGGAGGGAACCGCTTCGCCCGCTTTCTCGCGAGTTCCCCCGCTACGGAAACCGCCTCGGGGGGCGCCTCCGTCGAATCGAACGCGGCGCTTTCCGCCCCCACGGCGATGCGGGGCGCGCAGAGAACCAGTAGAAATCCGCATAGCATCGCCGCGAACCCGAAAGGCGTTCCTGTGTGTATCAGGGGAAGGCGGGCCAAAGGCGCAGACTCACTTTCCGGGCGTAATCTCGCATGGCTCCCGGGGAGGCGGGGGCTTCTAGACGAGTTCGGGGGTGGTTGTTATACTTCGACTTCGTTCGAAGCCGTCTCCTGTCAATTATCCTGCGGATTGTAGCAGATCCTTTCAGCGAGGTCAGAGCATGCACGTACTCACAGGCGACACGCATCGGGTTCCCGCGAAGGCGGACTGGCTTCGTTCGCTCGCTTCGTGGCTCGACTCCGTGCGGGACTGCGACGGACCGCGCATGACAACGACTCCCGCTCCGCACGGAAGCCCCGAAAAGCTGCTCCGCCTGTTCCCGCAGGAAGACGCGCACCTCTGGATGCCGCCGCGCGGACCGGTTTCGTTCGGGCTCGGCGTGCTGCGCACGTTCGCCCCCTCGGGGGAAACACGTTTCGACGCCGTGCGCGACGAGGCGGCGCGCTATGTCAGGGCGCTGAACCGTAACGCGACTACGACGGCGAACCGTCACGCGAGCGACAACGGCGCGAGCGGAATCGGCGCGCCCCCGATCGCCCTGCACGGCGGTTTCTCGTTTTCGATCGACGATGACGAAGGACCGTGGAAGCCGTTCGGAGACGCGCGTTTCGTTCTGCCCCGCTGGACCGTGACATGGGCAAACGGGCGCGCCGCCGTTTCTCTCGCGGTCGACGCGACGAGCGCGCAGGAATACACGGGCGCGGCGAGATCGAAAGACGCGATCCTCGAAGAAGCCTCCGCGCTCTGGCGCTCGCTCACGGATGATGCGCCGATCGGCGACCCCGGCGTCACGCTCCGCTCGTTCGAGCAGACGGCCGAGTCCGACTGGGCCGCTCTCGTGGAGGACATTCGCGACGAAATCGCCGGCGAACGCTTCGAGAAGATCGTGGCGGCGCGACGGTCGACAGCCGTCTGCAACGACACGATTTCGCTCGATGCTCTGATGCACGAGCTCGGTTCCTCATACCCCGAGTGCTACCGGTTCGTGTATCGGAGGAACGGCGTTTCGTTCCTGGGCGCCACGCCCGAGCGGCTGATCCGGAAAGACGGTGACGTTCTTTCGACCGAGGCTCTTGCGGGATCGATCGGTTCGCCGGAACGCGCAACCGAAGACGAGCGCACCGCCCTGGCTGCCGAACTGCTTTCGAGCGAAAAAGACCGCGGCGAACACGCGATCGTGGTCGAGGCGATGCGCCGCAATC
>JABDJQ010000514.1 GCA_013002425.1 Gemmatimonadota bacterium | reverse complement strand
GAACTTCGATTTCTGGCCGGCGTTTCTGCCGAGCCGCGTCTATCCCGGGTTTCCGCACGGGCTCGAATTCATCATAGGCCCCGGCGTCTTCGCCCCGATCGGCATGCTGCTCGGCGTACTGACCGTGTGGGTTTCGCAGCGGGGCGCGGGAGGGCGCGCATGAGCCCCTCGAACGAAGGCAGTCAGCCGCCGGCCGCGGACATGGGGCGCGTCCTCCGGCGCAACATGCTGACCGCGGATCCGGTCGAAGCCGGCCTGGCGCCGACGCGTGAATTCCCGCGTGTCTACGGCGTGCTCATGGACTGGCCGGTGGGGGGCGGTGACATCGCCACCGTTGCTTCGCTTGCGGACGGGAACGCCAGCCTCTACACCACGGCCAGCTTCGGGATCATCGGCGGCTTCGCGTACGAGGCCGTGCGCGAGAACGCGATCGAGTTCGTCCGCATCGCCGAGCGTCACTTCAATGAAGCCGTCCCCGCCGAAACGTTCGACTACCCGCCGTCCGATCGCGTGCGTTTCTATCTGCTCACGTTCGAGGGCGTGCGTTTCCTCGACGTCGAAGCCGCGCTCCTGCAGGACGATCACGCGCTCACGGAGCTCTTTCATCAGGCGCAGCGCGTTCTGACCGAACTGCGCCGCATCGAGCAGAGCGGGGAGAGTGACGAAGGGGAGGGAGGCACGGATCCCGACTGGCGCGGCGCGCCCGGGTACGTGAACTGCATGCTGACGGCGATGTCGGAAGGCCTCTCACGCGTGATCGAATTGAACGCCGATCTCGGTGTGCCGATTCTGCGTGATCTGGCGGGGGACGATGCGGGGCTTCGCCAGTGGATTGACGAACAGAACTTCGATTACGAGGAACTGAGCGCGAAGGACGTGATTGCGCTGCTGAAAGCGAGCGCCTCGATCGGCGGGCTTCCGTTCCTGTCGCATAACGGAGAACTGGCGACGATCGATATCAGAAAGGACGGACGGCGCGCGGCCCGTGTATTCGATCTCACGATCGGGCCGTTCGGGAAGACAGCGCGCATCGAACTCGCACCCGAAGACGATCCGCGCGTCATCGCACTCCAGAAGGAAGCGGACGAGCGCGACGGCGGGCGGAATTCGTGAGCGGCGGGCGGGGAAAACTCGTGAGCGGCCGCGCGCAATCGAAAGTGCGTGCGGCGCGCGTTTCTCTTCGCGAGGTGTTGCCGGAGGACCTTCCCGTGTTCTTCGAGAACCACCGGGATCCCTCGGCGACATGGATGGCCGCGTTCACGATGGCCGACCCATCGGACCGCGCCGCTTTCGACAGTCACTGGGAGAAGATCCTGGCCCACGAACACGTGACGAAACGGACGATTCTTCTCGATTCGGAAGTCGTCGGGAACATCATGTGCTACCAGCTTCTCGGCGCGGCGAACGTCGCCTACTGGATCTGGAAGGAACAGTGGGGGAAGGGAATCGCCACCGAGGCTCTTCGCCTCTTTCTCGCAATCGTAACGGAGCGGCCCCTCGTCGGCCGCACCGCGGCGGACAATTTCGCGTCGAGGCGGGTTCTCGAAAAATGCGGCTTCGTGCGCATCGACGAAGAGCGCGGCTTCGCGCACGCGCGCGGAGAGAAGATCGACGAAATCGTCTTCCGGCTCGATTGACCAGGACCGATCTCTATTGAACGGGAAGTGTGCGGCCGTACACATCGCTGACCACGCTGTCGCTCCACACCCTCGAAATACGCTATGATCGTGGCCTCATTCTGACCAACGCGGAGGACTCATGCTCGAATCGCTCGCCCATATTGCGGCCGACCCGGCGGCCTGGATCGCGCTCGCTACGCTGATCGCGATGGAAGTCGTACTCGGGATCGACAATCTCGTCTTCATCTCCATATTGACGAACAAGCTCCCGGCCAGTGAGCGGAAGCGCGCGCGGCGTCTCGGAATCGGCGGGGCGCTCGTCATGCGGCTCGCACTGCTCGCCACGGTTTCGATCATCGTCAAGCTGACCGCTCCCGTAGTGACCGTGCTGGGGCACGCGTTTTCGTGGCGCGACCTGATACTGATTGCGGGAGGGCTCTTTCTCGTCTGGAAGGCGACGAAGGAGATCCATCACAACGTGGATCCGCATGCGGGCCACGACGTATTCGACACGAAGCAGGTGACGCTCGGCGTCGGCGCGGCGATCGGCCAGATCCTCGTGCTCGACCTGATCTTTTCGATCGACAGCATCATCACCGCGGTCGGGATGACCGAGCATGTGCCGATCATGTTCATCGCGGTGATCGTGGCCGTTACGGTCATGCTGTTCGCTGCGGATCCGCTCGGGAACTTCATCCACAAGAACCCCACGATCGTAATGCTCGCTCTCAGTTTTCTGCTGCTGATCGGCACGATGCTGATCGCGGACGGCTTCGGCGCGCACGTGCCGAAGGGATACATTTATACGGCCATGGCGTTTTCGGGGCTCGTCGAGGGGCTCAACATGATGTCGCGCCGCGCGAGAAAAGAGCGACGTGCGCGGCGGGCGGCGGCGGGCGCGGGCGCGGGGGGCGGTGCGGGGCATTGAAGCCGATCGTCGCGCGTGTTCATCTCGCTTCGCCGCCGGAAAAAGTGTACGCCGCGATCGCGACAGACGCGGGGCGAACGAAATTCTGGGCCGTTTCCGCTGTCGAGACCGGAGGCGTGATTCGTTTCGTGTTCGCGAACGGAATGAAGCATGCGGGACGAGTGCTTCGTGATGAGGCGCCGCGTCATTTCGCCGTGCACTATTTCGGCGGTTCGACTGCCGCGTTCACCCTCGAACCCGACGGCGGGGGAGGCACGGATCTCACGCTCTCGGAAACCGGCGTCAGCGAAACGGATTACGCCGATCAGCGTGCGGGCTGGGTATCCGTTCTCCTCGCGCTCAAAGCCGCCGTGGACCACGGCGTCGACATTCGAAACGATGACACGAAAAAGCGATGGGAAGACGGTTACGTCGACGTTTGACGATTCGGGGCGCGCGTCCGGAACCCCATTGCGCCCTGCAGCCCTGAGCAGAGCCCCTTCAGTAAGTACCGGCGATCTGCCTTTCCCTGTTGTATGCTGCACAAATGAGTAGTATAGTCCTCACTCGACCCATACGGCAAGGTATAGGAATGGAACCGAAAAACCCGGCCAAACCGAAAGAAATCCCGTTTTCGTGGATGCTGCGATCGAAGTTCGCGACGAAATCCACGCTCGACACCCTGTTCCGCTTTTTCGGCGCGCAGAAAGTGCTCCCGGAACTCTACTATATCCGCCCCCTCATCATGGGTTCGCACTTTCTCGATATCCGCGAAGCGTTTCAGACGATTCACTCCTGGCAGGACTGGATCGAGTCGTGGGAACGGGTCGGGGAGAAGCGTGACGCGTACGGGACGGTGGCGTTCGACGAAGGGCGCTCGGTCACGGCGAAGGAATCGTTTCTGCTCGCGTCGGCCGCGTACCAGATGGCCCAGCTTCCGCTTTTCGATGAAATCGAACAGAAGCGATCCACGTACCGGAGAGCGGCGAAATCGTATCGCCGCGCATTCGACCTGATCGAACCGGTCGCCGAGTCCGTGAAGATCGCGTTCGGCGAGCTCGACATGCCCGGGTACCTCCGCATTCCCGTTTCCGACGGGCCGTCGCCCGTTCTGATTCTCGTTCCGGGCGCGGACTCGTGCAAAGAGGAGATGCACTTCTTCGCCGAATCGCTCTTTCGCCGCGGAATCGGTTCGCTTGCGTACGACGGGCCCGGGATCGGGGAATCGTGGGAGACGCATCCGATGATTCTCGATTACGAGCGCGTGGCGGCGCCTCTTTTCGACTTCCTCGAGAGGGACGAACGCGTCGACGCGAAACGGATCGGAGTCGTCGGCTTTTCGTACGGCGGCAATCTCGCGATTCGGATGGCCGCGCATGAACCTCGCTTCGCCGCGACGATCTCCGTTTCCGGCCCCTACGACCCCGCGGGATACGCCGAATTCGTGCTTCCCGTGCTGCACGACCAGGTGAAGCTGCTTTTTCATGACAAGACCGACGCGGCGTTCGCCCGCTGGAGCCGGGAGTTTTCGATTCGCGGGATCGTGAAGCAGGTACGTTCGCCTCTTCTCGTCATGGGGGGCGGTGAAGACGAAATCATTCCCGGCGACGAAACGAAGCAGATCTTCGAAGAGGCGGACTGCGAGAAGCGCCTCGTGTTTTTTGCCGAAGGCAACCATCTTTGCGCGGAGTACGTTTACGATCTCGTGCCGCGCATGGAAGAGTGGATGTACGAAGTCGGGTTTCTTCGGGTATAAAGCGATGTTTCCATTTGTCAAAGAACTGCAGGGGCTGTTTCGTCTTCGGCCCGCAGGAAATGAAGCGCGACGGGGGGCTTCGATTCGCTTCGACTCGCTCGGATCGGTTTCCGATGAGGCACGCTACTCATACGAGTCGATCGATCCGTATCGCGAGATCGTCGTCCACGGACGACAGATCGAAACGCATGTTCATCATGAGAGCGGCACGGTCACGCGCGTGACCGAAGAAAACCCCTGGGACCGCTTCGATGCGGTTGCGCGCGAGTTTCGCGCTCTGTCTGCGCCCGCAATCCGCGCGGACTCTCATACCACGCTCCCTCCGCTCCCCTCGGTCGCGGGCTACTGGGGGTACGGACTCACCCCGTTCGCGATTCCGGTCGAACGCGTTCAGCCGGATCCGCTCGGCCTGCCCGACGCGCACCTCGCGTTTTTCGACACCATCGTGGTGCGGATACGGGAGGAGAACCGTACGCTTCTCGTTTCTACGGGGCGCCCGGAGACAGACCCCGCTCGGCGCGCGCGGCGAGCGGAACTAAGGCTCCGCGAACTCGAGTCGCAGGTCGTGCAAGACACCGGGGAAGCCGGTTCTCGCACAAGTCCTTCGCAATCTTTCGAATGGACGCCGGAACCGCGCGCCCCCTACCAGCGCGCGATTCGAGCGATCCTGTCGCACATTCGGGAAGGCGACATCTACCAGGCGAATCACACCGAACTGTTCCGCATGCCGACGGACGAAGATGCGCGCACTCACTACGCGGCGTTGCGAAACACGAATCCGGCGCACTACTCCGCGCTGTTCGACACGGGAGACGCCGCCGTGATCTCGTCGTCGCCCGAACTCTTTCTGCGCGTGACCGGGCGCGATGTCGTTTCCGCGCCGATCAAGGGGACGAGGCCGCGCGGCGCCGATCCGGAATCCGACGAACGACTGCAGCGGGATTTACGCGCGTCGGAAAAAGATCTGGCGGAACATACGATGATCGTGGACCTCGTGCGCAACGATCTCGGCAAGAGCTGTGATGCCGGATCCGTGCACGTCGAACCGTTCCTGAACGTCGAATCGCACCCCACCGTGCACCATCTCGTTTCCTACGTGCGCGGGCGTCTTCCCGAAAGCGCGACATGGGCGACCGCACTCCGCGATCTCTTCCCGGGCGGTTCCGTGACGGGGACTCCGAAGCGGCGGGCGGTGCAGATCATCGACGAACAGGAGACGACAGGGCGGGGCGCATTCTACGGCTGTCTCGGATTCGCGGACGAGGACGGGCGCGGCGTCTGGAACCTGCTCATTCGAAGCGCGGTCTGGAAACCGGGCGAACTCGCGTTCCGTGTGGGGGGCGGCATCGTAGCGGACTCGACGGCCGAGGGCGAATGGGAGGAACTGGCGTGGAAGGGGAGCGCGCTTCATCGCGCGTTCGCGGCTCGAAGTGCGGTGAAGGGATGACCGACGCGCGCGCGATCCTGCACATCGACATGGACTCGTTCTTCTGCTCGGTCGAGCGCGCCCTCAATCCCGTGCTCGAAGACCGTCCCCTCATGGTCGGCTCGACCGGGACTCGCGGCGTGATCGTGGCGGCCTCCTATGATGTAAAGGCGAAAGGCGTGCAGCAGGGGATGCCGACCGGACAGGCGCAGCGTCTCGCGCCCGGGGTTACGATTCTTCCGCCTCGCCACAAGATCTACACGCAGATTTCCGCCGGCATCTTCAAAGTGCTCGCGACGTTCACGGATCGCGTGGAGCCCGCCTCGATCGACGAGTCGTACCTCGATATCACGAGCGAGGCGCACGGTTTCGAAGGCGCGCAGTCGTTCGGCGAATCGATCAAGGCATCGATACGCGACCGGTTCCGGCTTCCGTGCACGATCGGGATCGGGCCGACGCGCGTCATCGCGAAGATCGTCTCCGCGCACAGCAAACCCGACGGCCTTCGCGTGATTCTCCCGGGGGACGCCCGCGCGTTTCTGCATCCTCTCCCCGTCCGCAAACTAGGCGGGATCGGCCCGCGCACGGAAGAGATACTGTCGGGGGTCGGCATTCGGACGCTGGGAGACCTCGCGCAGTACACGGACGAACAGCTCGTGACACTTCTCGGCAAATCCGGTCCGTATCTCGGCGCCGCTTCCCGCGGCGAGAGCGCGGATTCCGTCGTCGCATTCGCGGACCGGGGCGAGGCGAAGTCGATGAGCAAGGAGACGACGCTCGCCTACGATACGGACGACTGGCCGACGATCGAGTCGGTGTTGCTCTTTCTGTCCGAGGCTCTCGCGTCGCGCATGAGAAAGTCGAAGATCAGCGGCAGAACGTTCGTCATAAAAATACGCTTCGACGATTTCAAGACGATCACGCGAAGCAAATCACTTCCTCGCGCGACGAACAGCGAGGGGGCGATCTTCTCGCTCGCGGCGGACCTCTTCCGCGCCAACGTGGGGGATCGCAAAATCCGTCTCGTCGGCGTGGGCCTTCATCATCTGGACGAGGAGGAAGCGCTGCCGCTCGAACTCGATCTCGGGCTCGAGGAGGAACGCCCGAAAGAGGAAGAGACGCTGGCCGTGGTCGACCGCATCCGGAGCCGTTACGGCGACGATGCCGTGAAGAAGGCGAGGCTGCTTTGACCCTCATCGGCACGAGCGGCTACTCGTTCAATGACTGGCGCGGTCCGTTCTACCCGCCTCATCTGAAGCGCGGCGACTGGCTGAGCTATTACGCAAAGCACTTTCCCGCGGCGGAAATCAATCTCACGTACTACCGCATCCCGGCTACCAAAGCGTTCGAGGGGATGGCAAGGAGAACGCCGCGCGATTATCCGTTCTTCGTGAAGACGCATGCCGAAACCACCCACGAGCGCATCGACCCGCGTCCGGCGATGCGCGCGCTTCTCGCCGCCACCGCGCCCCTTCACGAATCGGGCCGTCTGCGCGGATTGCTCGCGCAGTTCCCGATGAACTTTCGCAATCGCGAGCACGAACGCGGCTACCTGCTGCGCCTGCGCGACCTCACGCCTCCCGACATTCCGCTCTTCGCGGAGTTCCGGCACGAAAGCTGGGACAACGAAGCGCTCTACCCGTTTCTCGAGGCGCACGAGATCGGCTATTGCGCGGTCGACGAGCCGCCCCTGCCCGGCCTCATGCCGGCGCGCGCGCGCGTGACGAACGGGACGGGTTACGTACGCTTTCACGGCCGGAACAGTGCGTCCTGGTGGGGGCGTGACGGTTCGGGATCGGCGGCCGGAGCCTCGCGTCATACGGATCGCTACGATTATCTCTATCGCGAGGAGGAACTGCGGAACTGGGTGAAGCGCATTCGCGAGATGGAAGAGGCGAGCCGGCGCACGTTCGTCTTCTTCAACAACTGTTACTCCGGGCAGGCCGTCCGCGGCGCCAGACTGATGCAGCAACTGATGGATCTTCCGATGGCAGGAGAGGAGCAGGTGACCCTTGGTTTCGAACACGGAATGGATTGACCTGACCGACGACAGAATTCGATCGATCCGCGAGATTCCGGCGCGGGCCGCGGAGTTCGTCGAGGCGTTTCCACTTACGAGTTTCGCGCAGAACGCCGTGCACTCGATCGGCATCGAAAAACTGTACTCGCATCAGGCGAGCGCGATCGAAGCGGCGCGCCGCGGCGAGAACGTTGTCACCGTTACCGGAACGGCGGCGGGTAAGAGCATCTGCTATCACGTGCCCGTGCTCGAATCGCTCGCCGACGGCAATAGCACGGCGATCTATCTCTTTCCGACGAAGGCGCTCGCGCAGGATCAGCTGCGC
>JABDJQ010000466.1 GCA_013002425.1 Gemmatimonadota bacterium | reverse complement strand
CCCCCGCGCGATCAGTCTTTCGTTTTCGGCCCCAGGAACGCGAGCGCCCTGTCTTCCTCCCCGTCCATGTACAGGTGAAGCAGTTCGCCCCCCGCAATCGCCGGGACGTGCAGCACACGAACGACGTTTTCGAACCGGGCCGCATCGGGGAGCAGCTCGGCGAGCCGGCTCTTCGATTCGCGGAAGAACGCCTCGCGGAAGAAGACCGCGCGTTCGTCCGGGAAGAGCGGCAGGTACTGGATGTTCGCTTCCATGAGATCCTGGAAGAAGTGGGTGCCGAACGATACTTCGGGCGTGTGGTCGCCGCGGCTCCGCGCCATCTCGAGAAGCGCGAGCGTGCGGTTGATATCGCCGTAGCGGACGCGCACTCCGAGCGTGATGTCGTCGGAACCCCAGCGGCCCGGGCCGATCAGGATGAATCGTTTGTCCGCGAGTTTGTGATTCAGGCGGCTCACGATCTCCCCGATGCGCAGGAGATCTTCGTAGTTCTGGATTTTCTCGTAGTCGAGCGGGTCGATGTAGACGATGTATTCGATGTTCTCGATCTTGCCGGCCGAGACGTACTTGCACGCCGTGAAGACGGGTTTCGACTCGTGGATCGCCTCCGGAATCCTGACCCGCGCGCTGGCGTGTCGCTGTCCCTGAGGGCGGCACTGCAGCACATGGAACTTGTGACCGTCGAACGCGAACTCGACATCCATCGGCCAGCCGTACGCTTTTTCGAGTGCGTGCAGGATGTCGCGCAGGACCGAGGGAAACGCACTCTGCAGAAGGCCGTCGAACGTGATCAGCATCTTCGCGGGATCCTGGTCGATGATCCGTGTATGCGGCCTCTGCACCATTCCGTCTTCGAGGATCGAAACGATACGCTGCATGTCGGGGAAATGCTCGATCGCGAGGATCTCCTGGATCGGCACGGACACGAACTGATTGGATTCGAGGTCGATGACGTCCGCGTAGTGCTGCGAATAGCGCCGGATGTCCTGCGGCGAAACTTCCGGGCGGAGGTCGGGCATGCCGAGCGGCACCATGCGCGGGTAGTCGTTTCCGACGCGATCGACCGCGCGCGTGCCGAGTCCGAGTACGATCCGCGCGAGTCCGTCTTCGCGCTTGATGCGCGGCGTCCACCGCCATTCGTTGCGTGAGAACGCGACGCCCGACCACGCCGGCAGGAAATAGCGCCCGTGCCGGAACCCCACGACCTTCTGGATCATGATTCCCATCTGCTCGTCGTAGTCGATCAGATTCCGGTCGTCACGGTACTCGATCGGGTCCGGATGGAGCGTGGACGCGTAAACTTCCGCGATCGCGCCGACGAGTTCCTCCAGCCTGTGCTCCAGGCTGCCCTGATTCGCGACGTAGATCGACTGGTACTTGCCCGAGAACGCCGACCCGAAATTGTCCTCGAGCAAGGAGGACGAGCGAACGATGAGCGGATGTTTCCCGATCTCTTTCAACAGCGAACGCAGCCGTCCCATGATGTAAGTCGAGAAATGCCCGTTCTTGAAGACCTGGAGCAGCATCGGGTAGCCTTCGCGCACTTCTTCGCGCGGCCCGTACTTGAGATCGTTCGCGTGCGCGAGATTGTTCTGGTCGATGAAGTCGAGGAACAGGTCCGTGCGCAGAAACCACGTGTCGGGCAGGCCGATCTCGAAGCCCTTCGGCCGCGGGTGATTCTCGTAGTACAGGTTGACTACTTTCTGCGCGAGGACGATCCCGGCCGCCTTGCCCCCGATCCGCCCCATGCTGTTGCGCGGGCCGATCGTGCGATCCATGACCGGAAGCAGGTCCATGATCCCGAGAGAGTGTCTCGCGACTCCGATGTATTCGAGCTGGTCGCTCACGAAGCGGTTGATCAACCGTACGCGAACGCTCATCGGTTCGTCTTCGGGCGTTTCCCCGTTCCGGATCTTCTCCTGCCGCTTTCTCGCGTGCTCGCGCAGTTTCTGATGGATCATCTCGAAGCTCGCGCGCGATTCCTTGGCGAGGTCTTCGACCGTGCGGATCCGCTCCGTCGTGACGGCCGACTGCACGATCGTGTCGATTTCATCGACATTGAAGTGCTTCGCGGCGTACTTGCGCACGAGCCGGTGCACCGCGTCCCGTTCGTCGGAACCCCACCGCTTCGCGAGACCGCGGTTCGGATCGCCCTCCGCGACCGCGTGCTGCGCCTTCTCCAGAATGTCGTCGAGATTGATGTGTCCGCGCATCGTGAGCGCGACGAGCAGCCCCTGGTGAATGCGACTCGTGAGCCCGGAATATCGTTTCAGGAGCTCTTTGAGTTTCGTTTCCGATGCAAGACGGCTTTCTGACTTCATACTAAAAAAAGGCGAGCCCGTACGGGCCCGCCTCTCCTCGGTTCAACTGTTCTCGTTGTTACGCAACCTAGACCCAGCCGCGCAGCTTGGCCGCGTCGGCGACGCGACGCACGGCCACCATGTAGGCGGCCAGGCGCGGATGGACGTCTTCTTTCATGTACATGTCGTAGACGTCGTGAAACGCCTTCGTCATTTTCTCGTCGAGACGTTCGTGGACCAGATCGAGCGGCCAGTAGTAGTTGTACGTGTTCTGTACCTGCTCGAAGTAGGAAACCGTGACGCCGCCCGCGTTCGCGAGGAAGTCCGGAATCACGAAGCGTTTGTTCTTGGCGAGAATCTCGTCCGCTTCCGGCGTGGTCGGCCCGTTCGCCAGTTCGCAGATGATGTCGGCCTTGACGTTCCCGGCGTTGTTGCTCCGGATCACGTTTTCGAGCGCCGACGGGAAAAGCACCGTGCAGTCGAGTTCGAGAAGATCCTCGTTCGAAATCGGTTCCGTGTTCGGGAATCCCTGCACCGTACCCGTTTCCAGTTTGTGCTTCACGAGCGCTTTGGCGTCCATGCCTGCGGGGTTGATGATGCCGCCGCGGGAATCCGAGGCCGCGATGATCTTGAGACCGAGGATCTCTTCGCCGAGAAGCGCGGCGTACTGCCCCGCGTTCCCGAAGCCCTGCACGGCTCCTGTCGCGCCTTTGAGCTCGATGCCGAGCTTCTTCGCCGCTTCACGCGTCGTGTACATGCCGCCACGCGCGGTGGCGTCGCCGCGACCCTGGGAACCGCCGAGCGGGATCGGCTTGCCCGTAATCACGCCGGGATGCGACTCTTCCTGAATCGCTTCGAACTCGTCCATCATCCACGCCATGATCTGCGGCGTCGTGTAGACATCGGGCGCCGGCACGTCTTTCGTCACGCCGAGAATGCGACCCACCTGGCGCACGTAGCCGCGCGCGAGCCGTTCCTGTTCGCCCTGCGACATCTCTTTCGGATTGCACGTGACGCCGCCCTTGCCGCCGCCGAGCGGAATGTCGACGACCGCCGTCTTCCACGTCATCCACGCGGCGAGCGCGCGCACCGTGTCGATCGTTTCGTCGGGATGCCAGCGAAGCCCGCCCTTCGTCGGTCCGCGCGCCGAGTTGTACTGCACGCGGTAGCCTCGAAAGACTTTCACTTTGCCGTCGTCCATGCGGACCGGCAGCGTGACGACGAACTCGCGTTGCGGCCAGCGCAGAAATTCGCGCGTCCCCTTGTCGAGTCCCAGTTTTCCCGCAGCTTCGTCGAGCTGCTGTTGTGCCGTTGTAAACGGATTGTATTCAGCAGATGACATGATGACCTCCGAAGGTGATCGGTTCACTACCTGTTGCATACTGAGTTACCTCCATCAGTTTGGATAATGAGCAAGCCCCATCAGTTGCCCTTTGAGTAAGCCCCGTTTTGCCCCTTTAGTCAAGGTCATGAACCCCTCATTCGTATGCGTACTTACCGAATGGGGGGAAGGCCGGCGCGTTTGCGGCGAATTCGGCCGGGCCCGGACAGCGCCGGGAAGGAATGGCCATTAAGTTGTTGTTTATATGATACTTATGCTGATTGATCCGGCTGCGGCGGACCCCGGAACGGTCGCCGGCCC
>JABDJQ010000465.1 GCA_013002425.1 Gemmatimonadota bacterium | reverse complement strand
ATACACGCACCACGGAGCCCGGCCTCCACTTCCGCTTCCCGCTCGGCGTCGACAAGGTCTACAAGGTGCCGGTTCGCCGCCAGCTCAAGGAAGAATTCGGATTTCGGACGATTCAGGCCGGCGCCCGCACCCAGTATTCGAACCAGGATTTCCAGGAAGAAGAGCTGATGCTGACGGGCGACCTGAACTCGGCTCTGGTCGAGTGGATCGTGCAGTACAAGATCGCCGATCCGGTGCAGTTCCTCTTCCGCGTACGTTCCCCGCAGGAGACGTTCCGCGACATGAGCGAAGCGATCATGCGAAATCTGGTCGGCGACCGCAGCGTGAACGAAGTGCTGACGACCGGGCGTGAAGAGATCGCGGATCAGCTGAAGACCCACATGCAGGAAATCTGCGACCAGTACGAGCTCGGCGTCGATGTGCAGGTCGTCGTGCTCCAGGACGTGAATCCGCCGGAGCCGGTGCAGCCCTCCTTTAATGAAGTGAACAACGCGATTCAGGAGAAGGAAAAGCTGATCAACGAAGCCCAGTCCGACTACAACAAGGAGATCCCGCGCGCGCGCGGTGAAGCGCAGGCCACGATTCTGGCCGCCGAAGGGTACGCGCTCGACCGCGTGAACCGCGCCAAGGGTGACATTGCCCGCTTCAGCGCGCTCCTCACCGAGTACAAGAAGGCGCCCGAAGTGACGAAGCGTCGGATCTACCTCGAAACGATGACCGAAGTTCTGCGGAGCGTGGACAGGAAAGTCATCCTCGACGACGACATCCAGAACATGGTTCCGCTCCTTCCGCTCGGAGAGGGGATCGTAAAATGAAATACGCAGGATACGTTCTCGCCGCGTTTCTCTTCGCCGGGCTTCTCGTCGTGAGCGGAACGCTTTATATCGTGAACGAAACGGAACAGGTCATCATCACGCAGTTCGGGAAACCGGTCGGCGGCGCGATCACGGAAGCCGGGCTGCACTGGAAGATCCCGTTCATTCAGAAGGTGAACGTGTTCGACAAGCGCTGGCTCGAATGGGACGGCTACCCGAACCAGATTCCGACGCAGGACAAGAAGTATATCCATGTCGATACGTACGCGCGCTGGCGTATCGCCGACCCGCTTCTCTTCTTCCAGAGCGTGCGCGACGAACGCGGCGCGCAGTCTCGCCTCGACGACATTCTGGACGGGGAAACGCGCAATGCCGTGGCGAACTTCCCGCTGATCGAAATCGTACGCGCGACCGATCGCCAGTTGCCGATCGATACGGTGAGCGAGCGCTCGGGGAACGCGCCGCCGCAGGTACAGATTCGCATGGGGCGCGAAGCGATCTCGCAGCTCATTCTCCAGCGCGCGTCGGTCAATACGCCCGCGCTCGGAATCGAACTCGTGGACGTCCGCATCAAGCGCATCAATTATATCGAAGAGGTGCGGCGCAAAGTGTACGACCGCATGATCTCCGAGCGCCTGCAGATCGCCGAGAAGTCCCGCTCCGAAGGGAAGGGACGATCCGCCGAGATCCGCGGGGAGAAAGAAAAAGAACTGAAGCGCATCGTATCCGAAGCGTACAAGACGGCCGAAGAGATCAAGGGGCGGGCCGACGCCGAAGCGGCGAATATCTACGCGAGCGCGTATCAGCGCGACCCGGACTTCTACGCATTCGTCGAGACGATGACGCGCTATCCGCTCACGATCGATCCGAACACGTCGTTCGTCACGAGTACGGACGGCGAGTTCTTCCGTTATCTCAAGGACATCAAGTAAGGCTTCACACGAGTAAGAAGCCGGAACCGCCGGGGGTTTCGTGGAATCGCTGACTTCTTTCGCCAACACGTTATCGGGTTACGTCTGGGCGTGGCCGAGTGACGCGCCGCTGCTGGTGCTCCTGCTTCTCGGCGTCGGCCTCGTCACCACGCTCTACATGGGCGCGATTCAGATCCGCAAACTCGCGCACGGATTCGCGGTCGTCCGCGGCAAGTACGACAACCCGGAAGACACCGGCGACATCACGCATTTCCAGGCGCTCACGACCGCGCTCTCGGCCACGGTCGGGATCGGGAACATCGCGGGCGTAGCCACGGCGATTCATTACGGCGGGCCCGGCGCGCTCTTCTGGATGTGGGTAACGGCCGTGTTCGGCATGGCGCTCAAGTTCGTCGAATGCACGCTCGCGATGGAATACCGGACGATTCTGC
>JABDJQ010000456.1 GCA_013002425.1 Gemmatimonadota bacterium | reverse complement strand
CGGCCGGCGCCCGAGCCGGCGCCGCGGCCGCCCGGTCCTGCGGTGCAGGGACGCGCTTCCCGCGAAGATCGCCGCCGCCGGTTCGAGGAGAAACAGAAGCGCGCAGGGGCCGCTGCCCCGAAACCGCGCGGGAAGAAACGGAAGAAGCGTCGCGGCTTCTGATCAGCCCGCGTTCTGGATCGAATGCGTGGGGCTCGACTGATGGTGCCGGATCGCGCGGCGCGCGGTCGGAGCCGCAACGGCCGGATCTTCGACCAGCGTTTCCAGAATCGAGTCCGAGAGCACGCGGCCGAGTCCCTGCACGTTCTCGGGCTGATACCCGAGGTACTTGAGCGGCTGGCTCGTGCCGACATAGTCGACCGTGCCCACCGTGTAGACCGCGTCAGGATCGACCGGCGTCGTGTAGCCGTCGCGGTCGTTTCCGAGCTTCGCTTCGGCCACGTACACTTTGTCTTCCGTCTGCCCCCACTCCACCTGGATTCCCGACATCTGCAGAATGCCGTGCGCTTCGGAGAGCCCCGTCTCGATGTTCTGTTCGATCACTTCGATCAGCTTCGCGCCCGTGATCGGAAACGTGCAGAGCATGTTGCTGAACGGAAGAATTTCGACGATGTCGAGCTTCTTTATCTCGCCCGCCGGCATGTTCTTGCGAAGGCCGCCGCTGTTCAGGAACGCGACGTCGGCCCCGGTCGCGCGGCGCACGCGCTCCGTCATCCAGTTTCCGAGATCGCTCTCCTGATGATAGTTCCGGCCTAGCTCGCCCGCAGACTGTGCGACGACCACGCCGTACTCGTCGTCGATCTCCTTCTGGAACTTCGCGATCATGGCCACCGCCTCCGCCGGCGGCGTGATGTCGTCGGCCCAGAGCGGAATCAGCCGGTACTCGACGTCCGTCACGGCATCGTTTTCGACACGGAAGTCCATGCGCCCGAGATTGCGGAGCTTGGAACCGGCCTGTGTGATGAATACCCCGTTCACCCATTCGCCGTTTTCGAGGCGCGTATGGCTGTGGCCGCCCACGATGATGTCGATTCCGGGCACGGCGGCCGCGATCTTGCGGTCGATTTCGACCCCTTCGTGCGTCAGCAGCACGATCACGTCCGTCAGCGGATCGATCTCCGCGATGATCGAGGGGAGCACGTCGACCGATGCCTTCGTCGTGAGACCGGCGAGTGCGTCGCCGCCCACGAGTTGGGCAAGGTCGTCGGGGGAGAGGCCGATGATGCCGATCCGCGCGCCGCCCGCTTCGCGGATCACGTACGGCTTGTCAGTAAAATACGTGCCGTCTTCCCGCAGCACGTTCGCGGAGAGAATCGGAAACGACGCCGTCTCGATAATCTTGCGCGGATTCGGCTGCGGATGATCGAACTCGTGGTTGCCGAGCGCCATCGCGTCGAGCCCGGCGCGTTCCAGGAGCTCGATCAGCGGGCCGCCGAGAACGCCGTTCCGCTCGATATTCGAAATGGGGTTCCCCGTCATGAAGTCGCCCGCGTCGAGATAGAGCGAGTGGGGCGCCGTCTCGCGTTCCTTCGCCAGGTGATACTCGAGCGCCGCGAAGCCCCCGATCTGCGGTTCGTCGTCACGCCATGTGGCGACCGAACTCGTGAAGCTGGCGTGGATGTCGTTCGTATGGAAAATCGTGATGCGGTTTGCGCCAGCGTCTTTCTGCTGCGCGTCAGGGCGGGATGAGGCGCACGAGGCGGCCAGTGCGCATGCCAGAAGTATCGCGATCGATCGTTTCATTCCAGGTCCTTCCAGAGTAAGCGGGGGCGGAGTCAAACATCACATTATAGCGGAGAGGAACGAGAAGCGAAAGGGAGACGGAAAACTCAGGGGAGGAGCGCGCGGAAATCGTCGATGGCTTCCGGGCGTGCGGTGAACGCGGTGCGAACGCCCGTCATGCGCTCGGGGTCGACGCCGAGGAGATCGAGCACCTTGGGTTGGATGAGATCGAGAGCGGCGGTCCAGTCCTCCGCGAGGGCGAGTTTGTCGGCGACATGGATTGCGGCGGTCGGGAGAAAGTAGGCGCCGGCGCCGAACGGACGCGCGAAGAATCGAATGGGCTCGTCGATGCAGCGGGGGAACTGCCACGGTGTCAGCAGAGGTCGATAGGAGCGGAGCGCGGCTGATGTGAAGATCGCGCCGGGCATCGGAAGTTCGAGCGAGCGAGCGATTTCGTATGCGAGAAATGCGCCCGGTGCGGCGGCGTCCCAGCGCTCCTTGCAGTCACGATAGAGCGCGGCGCCGCGTGATGCTTCGAGTGCGTTTCTTACATACGCGAGCGTGAGTTCGGCGGCGCGACGGTCGGCGATGTCGCCTTCCCATCCCACGACCTGATTGATGCCGGCGGCCATCCCGTTCAGAACGGGGCCGTGGCCGTTGCCGTGAACGACGCGCTTGATTTCATCCCCGGTGCCGCGCGACTCCGCGAGTTGCCAGACTTCCGAGATCCACGGTGGCGGGTTCGTGATGTCGAATGGGAGGGCCCGGGACGCGCCTTCGGAAACGTCCGTCTTTCCTCGAATGACTCCGCTCAAGATCATCCTCGTTCGTGAAACGGTGTTCGTGAAGCATTCACGGAAACAACAAGAAGGCGGATGCGGGGTGGAGGTTTAGAACAATGGGGACGACAAACGAAAACCCCCACACCCGACATCTGCCTGTCTCGTTACTGTTATCGGACTCGTTCGAGGGAGTCTTGAGCGGTGCGCGGAGCATGGATGAATTCGCGCAAATGGGGATCAATCTGGTCGAAAAGGGCGCGATGTCCGCGCGCGTTCGGGTGACGGTCGACGTACGAATTCCGGGTGTCCGGCGTTTCGGATCGATGCAGAACGGCGAAGGGAATTTGAAGCGCGCGAAGGGCGGACTCGTAGCGTTCGCGAAAGACGGCCTGATAGCGCGAATCGTCATCCGTCATGTAGAGAAACGCGAGCAGCGGCACGCCGGCTTGTTTCGTGAGCGCCGCCATCTGCGCGAGGGCGGACTTCGCGTCACGCCACGAAGGGGCATTTTCGTCGTAGTGGGCGGCGAGCGTCTCGCGCGTGTCAGGCTGCAGCGCGATGTGCTGCACGGTAGCGGCGACGTGCGAGACGCGCACCAGACTCTTCCACCAGCGCGGATGTGTGGGGCCCGTCCGTCGGTTCTGCGCGAGCAGCGAGTCGCGCGGCACCGTGGTCGCGCCCGTGCGTTTGGGCATCACGTCGTTCGGCAGAATGACGAGACCGACGAAGTCGGGTTCGAGCGCGAGTCCGCGCGCCTGCAGGTACTCGAACTCGGTGCGCGTGTTCCATGAACCCGTACCCGCCGCGATGATTTCGACGTCTTCGCCACGAGCGGAAAACGCGCGCTGCAGATGAGCCGCGAAGAGCGAGTCCTGCGGCGCGCCCCATCCGAATACGAGCGAATCGCCGAGCAGCAGAATGCGCCGCCGACCCGCGGGCTTCGGACGCTCGATCGCGGGTGAGCGGAGACCTTCGCCGTTCGTGACGACGCGCACGCCCTGGTAGGTGCTCGTATCGTTCGCGGCGTGAATGTACGCGAACGCGTCGTTCGGCTGCATCGCGCGAAAGTAGCGGTCGGTTTCGAAGTAGTACGCGATTCCCACGGGGTCGAACACGCGCAGAAAGATCTCCATCAGAAGAACGACGGCGAGTCCGGTATAGACGGCGAATCCCGCCGCTCTGATCGCGGTATTCATCTAGCGCGTGTACGCCATGGAACGGAGCCGCGCTTTCAGCTCTTTCAGTTCTTCTTCGGAGTACACGACGTTCGCCGCGGGGGCATGCAGCGCTTCCGGTTCGGTCTCCTTGCGTACCGCGCGATCGATCGTGAGCCGGTCGGTCCGGGGCGCGCCGTCCATGTCGTCGTACACGGGGAGATCGAGCAGGTGCAGGAGGGTCGGCGTGATGTCGACGATGGACGCCTCCCCCCGCTCGCGGTCGTAACGGAACGAAGGCCCCGCCGCGGCGAAGAACCCGTCGAGCGTGTGATCGGAAAGCGGCGTATGCAGCTTGACGATCGACGGAATCCCGGCCGTCGCTTCCACGAAAATCGAGTCGTGCACTTCGAAAAGAATGTCGGGAAGGTTGCTTTCGAACGGGCCGCGATAGAGATCCGTCGCGCGCATGGCGCGCTTCACGAGCGGCGGACCGCCCGGATAGACGGGGGCGGCCGAGAGCGAGTCGAGAATGCGATCGATCACGGCTTCGCGATTCGAGGGATCGACGATGCCGTTCGGTTCGCGACCTTTCTGATTCAATTGTATGGATCCGAAATTTCCTTCGCACGGTCCCGCGAACGCGATCGTTCGGTCCAGCTCGAGCAGCGATATCTCCGTCATGTGCTCGCTGGCTCTTCGCTCCGCGATCGGATCGTCGAAAGCTTCGCGCTCCTGCATCCGTTCTTCGTTCAGTTTCGTGAAGCCTTTCTCGCTCAACCATCCGTTCAGAAAGATCTTGTTCTGATAGGCCGTGAATCCGTGATCCGAGAGAACGATCACGTCGCAGTTCTTTCCCGCGAGTGCGAGCAGTCCGCCGAGCGCTCCGTCGAGATAGATGTACAGTTCGTCGATGCGCGCGCGCTCTTCGGGCGTCGCGACACCCCTGTGCTTCAGCACGTCGAGGCTCTTGAAAACGACGAAACCGAGATCCCAGTCGTTGCCCGCGAGAAGGGCGTTCACGACATGGCGTTTGATTTCGAGCTGACCGTAGAGCAGGTCGCGCGTCAGGATGCGCTGCTCGCGCCAGATGCCGAGGTCCGGCAGGAAGTCGAGCGAGCGGAGCGCGTCGGCGAGTTCGGGCGGCCACGTGTAGTCGGCGTTCTCCGGCGAAAGCATGCCGGCCACGAGAATGTCTTTCACCGGCTCGGGCGGATACGTGACCGGAACGCCGAACACGACGCACCGTTTTTCGTGGTGATTCAGGATGCGCCAGAGGGACGGCGCCTTCTTCTGAAGCGAACTGATGACCTCGATTTCATACGAGTCCGGCACGCCCTTGAAGAACGAAAACACGTCGGTCTTTGCCGGCCACTTCCCCGTGGTCGCCGTCGTCCAGGCCGCGGAAGAGATCGGGATGATCGTGGAGGCGAGATTCGCGGAGACTCCGCGGCGCAGAATCGATTCGAGATGCGGCATGCGTCCGGTGCGAAGCAGGGGATCGAGGAACTCGAACGAGGCGCCGTCCCAGCCGACCACGAGCACGCGATGTTTCTCGCGGTCGATCGGCTGCAGCATGTAAGGCGCCATGGTTTCGAGAACGGTCGGGTCGATGCGCGGAGTCTGTGCGGGGCGCGTTCCGGCGATGAACTGCCCGAGAAACGCGCCCGCCAGTACGACCATCAGGAATATCACGACGCGAATGTTCACGGTTTCTGCTCGACTCGCAGGAGGATCAGTACTTCGTCGGAGGCCGCCGCCGGCACCCCGGGCCGAAGGAACGTGGCGCGCACCTTTCGTTCAGGATACAGCATGTCGACGTACGCCTGCACCGTGTAATCGCTGAGGCCCGCCGCGACGAAAATCGGCGTGCCCGGCTGCCGCGGCGCGCCGTACGGAAGCCCGTACACGGTGAACGTGTCGCCCGGATTCGCGCGCGCCATCTGTTCGTCGAGGTCCGCCAGAAACTGGTGCGTGCGTTCGCTTACGAACGGCCACTGCGGATGGCGGGCGAACGGCTCGGCGCTTTTCGCGTAACAGACGAAGAGCACGATCAGACCCGCTGCGAAGAGGCCCGCGAGTCCGCGAACGAGCGCGTTGTCACGCGCGGACGCGTTGTCACGCGCGGACGCGTTGTCACGCGCGTGCCCGTCACCCCGCCCCAGCGCCACGCGCACGGCCGCGATCGTCAGAAGCGCGAAGACGAGTGTGAACGGCGCGATCGTGTGCAGCGCGTACCACGGCGAGATCGAACCGCTGAACGCGTGAATGCCCCAGGCGGCGAAGAACCAGAGCGTGCACGCGGCGAAGTAGCGCCGGAGCAGCGGGTCGCGCACGGCGAACGCGATCATGCCGGCCGCGACGAATACGATGATCGCGATGCGCGCCATCCAGGGAACGACGAGCGTTCCGAGAAACGGATACGGATAGAACGTGCCGCGCTGCATTTCGGGGAAGATGCGAAGCGCGTTCTCGATCACCGCGGCGATCGACACTTCCGCGTGCCCGCCCGCGCCGCCGACGACGAGCGCCCGCACGATGAAATACGGCGCCGCGAACACGATCGCGAGGCCCGCGGTTCGCAGCGCGCGCGCGACCGTTCCGGGACCGCGGTTTTCCGCCCGGATCCAGGCGGCGAGCAGGACGGGCGTAATCGCCCCCGTTTCCTTGCCGGCCGCCGCGAGCAGCGTGAAGAGCGCGGGGAGAACGATCCCGCGCTTTCCCTCGAGCCGGGTCGCGAGGAGCGCCGCGAGCATGAAGACGAGCGCGATCATGTCCGCGCGCCGCGGGGCCACGGGAACCACGTTCAGATGCACCGGATGAAAGAGGAAGAACACGACCGCAACGAGCGCGCCCGCGCGCACGAGCGGGTCCGGCGCGCGCGCGAAGAGCGACCCGGCGAGCACGGCCGCGATCAGCAGAAGCAGCAGATCGGTCAGATGATACCCGAACGGATTCAGCTTCCAGACGGCGTAGTCGAGCGCGAACGAAGCGTTCAGCAGCGGGCGGTAAAAGTGCCCCTTGTGATCGTAGTAGCCGTCCATGAGCCGTTCGGAAAACGTGCCGAGGAAATCGCCGAACGATTCGACGCGCGCGCTCTTGATGATCGGATAGGAGTCGTGCCCGAGGTGGCTGTACGAAAGGACGTCATGGTAGATCGAAAAGGCCAGGACGGCCGCAATCGGCAGAAGCCATCTGTTCCATTTGTTCGCGTCGATCGCCTGGCTCCTTTTTCTCGCGCCGATTGTCTTTTCGGGCGCCGGAAAACGCCTGTATTGTGCCATATGGCGCGTCTCAGGGGGAGCCCCATCAGTTTTCGAACGAGAGACCTTATTTTCGCGCTATGCTGTCGATAAGCAGGGAAGGGACGGGAACGGTGCGATACCGCGCCCCCAGCTGGAGGAACCGATGAACCGAATTGCGACGATCTATGCGGGCGCAGTGTGCGCCCTTCTTCTCACGGCCTTCACGGCCGACGCCGCGCCCCCTCCGGGCCGCGCTCACTATCATCATCTGATCGGCGTTCGCACGGCGGCGGGCGCCAGTCACGCCGCGATCCTGTTTCAGGCGTCCGGCTCGCCGGGGCTCAACCTTCGCCTCGCGAAGGAGAACGCCGACGCGATGGAGGCGCTCGCGGGCCAGATCCACGAACGCGTGATCTGGATCGAGACGATTCAGGATCCCGAAGAGCAGAAGCTCGTGAGCCAGCACCTCGAAGAGATTCGCTTGCTGACACTCGAAGTGAACGAGTCGGCCGGCGCGCTTCGCGCCTGGATCGACGAAACGGGCGCGACGAGCAGCGTGCAGGCGTCCACGTATCTCAGGACGCGCATGCAGGAACGGTGCCGCGTGATTTTTGCGCGCTACAAGGAAATGGACGTGCTGAACCGGATCGTGATGGAGAAGCTGGGCATGTCGCCGCCGAGCGATCCGCCGATGATCAGCCGCGACTGATCGGCGACGATTGGTCAGCGGCGTTTGAGCACGAGCACGGTCGCGTCGTCGCCCGGGTCGCGGTTTTCGCAGAAAGCGAACACGGTGTCGAGGAGCTTCGGTACGAAGACGTCCGGCTCCTCGCCGGCGTGGGCGCGCAGAAAAGCCGCAAGGCGGTCTTCACCGAACATTTCGCCCGATTCGTCGGCCCCCTCCGTAATCCCGTCGCTGTAGAGGAGAAGCGTTTCGCCCTCGCCGAGCGTGAACGTTCCTCTGTCGTACGTGCATTCCGGGAACGAGCCGAGGAAGAGCCCGCCCTCTTCGAGCGTGTCGATCGAACCGTCCTTCCGCAGCAGAAACGGCGGGTTGTGCCCGGCGTTCACGTATGCCCCCTCGCCCGTGGCCGGATCGAAGCGCGCCAGGAAGAGCGTAATGAACCGTTCGCCGTGCGTCGTGCGGAACACGGAATCGTTCAGCCGCGCCGTGAGGTCCGCGAGACGCGGTGACGCCTCGACGTGCGCGCGCAGCATCGCATGCAGGTTCGACATCAGCATCGCGGCCGAAAGCCCTTTGCCGGAAACGTCTCCGAGCGCCGCCCACACCTGTCCGTCCCTCTGCGGAAAGTAGTCGAAGTAATCGCCGCCCACTTCGAACGACGGAATGTTCTCGCCGTACACCGTGACCGCGCTCGACTCCATTTTCTGCTTGGGGAGCAGGTTCTGCTGAATCTCCGCCGCGAGGCGCATTTCTTCTTCGAGCTTCTTCTGACGCGCCACTTCTTCCGTCATGATCGTTTCGCGAATTTTGATCGCCGCGAAATGCCCGATCAGCGTGAGCAGCTTGAGGTCGTCTTCCTTGAACGGAAGCACGCTTCTGTTGTCGGAATAGAGAAGTCCGATCACGTTTTCGT
>JABDJQ010000448.1 GCA_013002425.1 Gemmatimonadota bacterium | reverse complement strand
CGCACTCGGCTCATCCCGGCAATTGCGCACGGTGATCGCTTTCTGCGCATGCGCCGTGCTGATGCTGACATCTGTCGAGGATTGTGTGGCGGCGGACCCGGGGCTGACTCTCGATACTACTCGCGTCCACTTGGCCTTCGAGAACCTGGGACTCGACGATGCGCTCTGGCGCATCTTCTCCGCCGCCCACATCCCCGTTCTATTCGAGGCGGGCCTCGCCTCCGGACGACTGGCGAACTGCAACTGTGAAGACGTCACCGCGCGCGAGGCTCTCGACCAGGTCCTGAAGGACTCGGAGCTTACGTATCGCGTTATGGAAGACGGACAGGTCATCATTCTGAAAACGGACGATCTGCGCGCGTCCGACGGATTCCCGGCGGGCCAGGTCCGCATCGCGCGCTGCATTCCCGTGCGCGGCGAAACTCCCCTCTTCGGCTTTCGTGAACTCGGCTTCATGCGAAACGACTATCTCGCCCTTCCCGCGGCCGGATCCGCGAACCCGTATTCCGCGCTTTCGCTCATGCCCGGCATTCAAACGAAATCGGGAATCGAACACGATCTTTCGATCCGCGGCGGCGCGACCGCCGAGAACCTCGTGATGCTCGACGGCTATACGATCTTCCGCCCCGCGCGCCTGCAGGAATCGTTCAGTCCGCTGAACCCCGACGCGATCCAGGAGATCCGCATCTATAAGGATGTGTTTCCCGCGCGATTCGGCGGCCGCACCTCGGGGGTCGTGGAACTGCTCGGGCACGACCGGCATCCGCGCACTCTGAAAGTCGGCGGTCACGTGAACCGGCACGAGTCGGGCGCGTTCGTCCACGCGCCGATCACGGACGATCTCAGCTGGTTCGTCACGGGCCGCAAGTCGCATACGTCGCCGTCCGAGAGCAACACGTACTCTTCCGTGACGGCCGAGCTCGACAACATCTTCGTCGGCATCGACGGCTACGGGAGCGATGCCGATGTCGCCGAAGGCGGCGGCGACTGGAACCACGACTTCGTCCCCCCCGCCGCGTCGACCACGCCCTCGCCCGAATGGAGCGGTTCCGAGATTGATATCGACGAGAATCCGCTCGCGTTCAGCGAGAAACTGTATCTGCGGTCGCGATTCACCGACGCCAACAGCAAGGTTCTCTGGCAGCTGAACGCGCGCGACCGCGCGACCGCCAGCGTGTTCTGGTCTCACGACGCGATCGACCGCGTCGCCGACGTGAACGACGCGAACGTCGATTCCGAGCGCTGGGAGCAGCTCGGCATGTCGCTCTCGTGGACACGCGCGTTCAACCGGAGCGACCAGATGAGTTTCACGCTCGCGGAGTCTTCGCTCCGGAACCGTCACGAGCGCGACATCGCCAGCCTGATCGAAGGGGACAGCGCCACGATCGAAACGTTCGAGTCGCGCCTCTCCAATCGGATTCAGGATCGCGCCGCCCGCTTCGAGAGCAAGTGGCGGCCGCATCGCAAACTCGACATCGAATTCGGCGCCGAACAGAAGCGGATAGACATTTCCTACGACTACGACAACGTGGACGGCGGCGCCGATTCTTCCTCTCCCTCGTACGCTCACGCCGAGCGCACCGACCAGAGTTCGTTCTTCTTCCAGAAGAACTGGCGGCCGCTTACGCGCGTGGCCACGACCTATGGGCTGCGCGCCACGCACGACGGGCTCACGAACGAGAATTACGTCGAGCCGCGCGCGTCGGTTTCCGTGCGACCGCTCGCGCGCCTCGAGCTGAAGGCGAGCTGGGGGCGCTATCAGCAGTACGTGCACCGGTTCGTGTACGACGACGCGCCGTTCGGTTCGCGTTCGTTCTGGGTGCTCGCCGACGAAGAGCTGCCGCCCGGGCGGGCCGAACATCACAGCGTCGGCGTCGCGTTCGACGGGCGGGGATGGCGCGCCGAAGCGCTCGGCTACGAGAAGAACTTCTCGCACCTGCTCGAGTCGATTCCGGGCTTCACGCCCGACAGCGGCGCCGACCTCGTGCAGCTCATTCAAAACGGCGGCGGCGAAATCCGCGGCGCCGAATTCACGCTTTCGAAAAACCGGGGACCGCTGCGGGGATGGATCGCCTATGCGCCTCTCTCGTACCGCTTCGAGTCGACATCGCAGCCTGGCACGCTGGTCTCCTCGTACCAAGACACCCGGCACGAGGTGAAGACGGTCGGTTCACTCCGCTTCGGTTCCTGGCAATTCTCCGGCAACTGGGTCTGGCTCAGCGGCCCGCAATCGTATTACGAAGACGCCGACGGCGCGCGCGACCGGCTCTCCGCCTATCACAGGCTCGACCTCGCGCTGACGCGTTCGTTCACCGGCGCCGGCCGGCGCGCGTCCCTTTCGTTCTCGCTCCTGAACGTGTACGACCGCGACAACGTATCGACCTGGGTGTATCTCCGCGGACTCGATCACGAAGTCCCGTCCGCGGCCGACGGGTCCATCTCGTCGATCACACCCGCGGTTTCGCTTCGCTTCGAACTCGGCGGTGGAGAGTAACGATGAACGAATCCAGGCTTTTCGAGCTGATCGAAAAAGAGGCGAACCAGGATCTGAGCCGGGGCGAGGAGGAAGAGTTGAAACGGTGGGAGAGCCGCTCGAGCGGCAACGGGAAACAGGTGGCGCAACTGCGTGAGATCTTCGAACGATCCGAGCCCGCGCTGCCGCATATCGAACGCGCCGAGGTCGATCAGGCGTGGCAGGGCGTGGCCGTCCGCACCGGCATCGATCAGAAGCGCGGCCTGCGCGGCCTGCGG
>JABDJQ010000446.1 GCA_013002425.1 Gemmatimonadota bacterium | reverse complement strand
GATCGAGAGGGCGCGCGCTCTCCCGATGCCATGAAATGACGGCGCTCGGATTGAAAGGATTCGGGCGGATCGAGTCGATCGCGAAAGCGCGCGGCGGCGTATCCCCGACGGGCACGTCGACCGTGATCTCGTTCAGAGGCATCTGCGCGCTCTGCTCGACTTCGGTCGTGTTGTCGTCCTGCAGAAACACGGCGAACGCGACCTCGGAGGGATCCCACGAGGGATCGATCGTAAAGGCGAGCGGTACGTCCGCAGTATCGGGATAGGGCCCCGCGAACGACAGCGCCGTGCCGCCCGCGTCCGGCAGCATCTTGCGCATCACGTGATGATGCTCGTTGATCCCGTTGCCCGCCATGTAGAAGATATCGCTCTCGGTGATCGCGGCGCGAAGCCTCCAGTCACCGCCAGCCAGCGTCGTCTCGGCGATCACGCGAACCTGCAGCGCCCCGCTCGTTTTGGCCGCGCCGGGATCCCACGATCCGCTCAGCTCGATGCGCGCGCGCGACGGCACGGCTTTGCGCGTATCGTAGTGCCCCTGCCACTCAGACGACGTGAACGTGCCGTTCGTCGAGCCGTCGAATCGGACGCTCGGAACGAAGTTGATGGGATAATACTGAATGCGGGCGTTGTTCTCGGCCGGATTCGGCGTGTAGAAGACGTCCCCGAGGTACGGGAAGTTCGTATGGTATTCGACGGCCACGATGTCGGGCTTCGAGAAAATGAAATCTTTGAGGACCGGATCCACCGATCCACAGATGCCTCACTGATCGTTCGTCCAGTGCTCGAGCAGCACCATGCGGTCGGCCGCGTGAGCGGGAGCCGCCAGAAGCGTCAGTGCGAGCGTGAGAATGCTCGTAATCGATCTGCGCATATTCATACTCGTGTTCCCCCAGGGTCGATTGATCTCCGGTACGGTGGGGATACGGCTTCAAGGGGAGCCGTGTGACATGAAGTGTAACAGGAGAATCGCGATCGGGCCAGAGCCGCGGCGATACGGGAACGGGGAACTGTGTGTGGCCTCGCGGATCAGCGGATGAGAATCATCGAGCGGACGGTCGTTTTCCCGCCCGCCTGGAGGCGGTAGAAGTAGCGGCCGCTCGGTACGTTCTTTCCGATACGGTCGACGCCGTTCCACGCGACATCCGTGTATGTTCCCGGAGCGCGGGATTCATTCAGAAGGGTTCTGATTTCACGACCGACCATATTATAGATCGAGATCTTGACGCGCGATTCACCCGCGCTTTCCGGAATCGAAAACGGGATCACCGTCGTGGGATTGAACGGGTTCGGTCGATTCGGGTGGAGCAGGAACGTCTGGACGATCGGAACCGCCAGCTTGTCGAGTGAAACGACGATCGTTTCGGAACGCGACTCGTTCCCGTAGGCGTCGTAGAGCGCGATTTCGTAACGGACGGCTGCCACGCCTCGCAGATCGAGGCCGTCGAGTTCGTCCACGATTTCCGTGACGCCTCCCTCGCCGTCCGCGATCTTGTCCCATACGGCGTCCTCGCCCTCGTCCAGCGTGCGGAACACGGCGTAGGCTGCCGGCGACTCTTCCGCCGGGATCGCCCAGGCGATCTGAATCCCCTGCGACGATTCGGTGCCGCCGAACGACGGCGGTGGCGGAGGCGGCGTGCGATCCGCCGGCGTCCAGAAGGAATCGAGCGCTGTCTGGAAGAAGATCCCGTTCTCCCCTGTTCCCTGAATGCGGTAGTAATAGCGCGTTTCGGGCTCGAGCCTCTCCAGTGTGTCGAGGTGCGTGAAAGCGAATACTCCGGAGAGACCGTTCGCGATCGACGTTTCCGTATCCACGCCGTACAGGATCTGGCCCGTGCTCGAGAGGTCCGTGGTCCACGCGAGCACCGCTACGGTTTCGACGGGGAACGCCGTCTCGACGGATTCGAGCGCCGGCGCCTTGTTGACGGTATCGGGCAGCGTCGAGAACTGCAGCAGTTCGCTCCGCGACAGATTGTCGGCCGCGTCGCGGCTTTCCAGACGAAAGTAGTGGTCGGCGTCGGGTCGCAGATTGGTGAGCGTGACCCGGTGAAGCGTGACGCGAATCGCGTCGAGCGACGTGCTGCTGGAAGTCGTCGAGTCCAGTCCGTACAGCACCCGGCTGTCGGCCGGTTCGTCCGTGATCCAGGTGATCTCCGCCTCGCGAATTCCGGGTACCGTGATGACGTCGCCAGAGAATGTCGGAGGAAGCGAATCGGGCGCGTCGCCGATCCAGACCGAGTAGACGTCGGACGCGGACTCGTTCCCCGCCAGATCGCGCGCAAGGGCGCGGAAGAAGAACTGGCGCCCGATCGCGAGACCGTCCACTTCATAGAAATGCTCGGTAAGGAATGACGTGCCGAGCGACGTCGAAAGTGCGAGGGAAGCCGAATCGAGACCGTACTCCACGCGTCCGATCGCCTCTTCGTCCGTATTCCAGGAAACCTGAACGACCCCCTCCTCCACTTCCATCAGGTCGACGTTCGCGAGAGTCGGTCCGATCGAGTCGACGTCTCCCGATGTCGTGAGCACGAGGTCGTCGCTGAAGCTCACGTTGCCTGCAGGGTCACGGCTCACGACGCGGAAATGGTACGTGGCCGCGCGTTCGAGATCCTCGAGGAGCACTTCGTGTTCGAGCACGTGTGCCGTGTCGACCGGAGTCGCCGATGAGTACGATTCCGTCAGCCCGTATTCGATCTGCCCTTCCGCGTTCTCGTTCGTGCTCCACGCGATTCGCGCGGACTGGCTCGTCACGTCGATCACCGTGACCTGTTCGATCTCGGGCGGCGTCGTGTCGCTGCTCGGGTTCAGGACGAACGTTCTGTCGCCCGATCGCGACTCGTTCCCCGAAGGGTCGCGCGAGAGAATCCGGTAATGAAAGACGACGTCGGCCGTGAGGCCCGCGATCTGCACCGCGTGATCCGTGTCGTACTCCGGTTCGAGCGTGGTCTGCGAGCCGTACGTCGTGTCGAGCCCGTACTCGATCTGTCCGGCCGCCGCTTCATCGGTGAGCCATGTGACCGTGATCGAAGACGAAGTCGCATCCGAGAGCACGATGGAAGAGATGACCGGCGGAATCGAATCGATGTCGCCGTCGTTCTCCGTCGTAAACGTGAAGTCGCTCGATCGGGTCAGATTCCCCTTGCCGTCGCGGGAGAGAATGCGGAAATGGTACTGCGTGTTCGGAGTGAGTTCGGAGAGCATGATGTCGTGCGCGAAGCTCAGCGAGTCCGCGAGCGGTGTCGCGTTCGCGTAAGGAATCGACGTCCCGTACTCGATCTGTCCGTCCGACGGTTCGTCGGTGGACCAGACGATGTGGACGCTCGCGGGCGTGATGGAAACGGCGCCGATATCGCTCAGCACCGGGCCGAACGTATCGAGCGACTCGGGGAGCGTGAGGAACGTGAAGTCGTCGGAGACCGTGTCATTTTGCGAAGCGTCCTCCGCGTGAATGCGGTAGTGGAACTCCCGCCCCGTCGCCAGGCCTTCGAGCCGGACAGCATGCTGCGTCGCGTAGAGCGAAGTCAGCGTTGTGGCCTGCCCGTACGACTCGGTCAAACCGTATTCGACGAAGACACGCGCGGGTTCGTCTGTGGTCCAGCCGATCCGCGCGCCGCTCGTCGTAATGCTGTCAGCCGCGATCGCGGAGAGTACCGGCGGGTCGCTGTCGAAGCCCCCCGGCGGAGCGGTGACGATGACGAAGTCATCGCTGTACGTCGTGTCGCCGTTGGCGACCGCCCGTCCGCGGAAGTGGTACGCGGTCTCCGGGAGGAGCGGTGCGAGCGAGAAGTTGTGCTGATTCGAGAAGGCGACTCCTCCGACTTCATTGCCGTAGGAGGTGGTCGTTCCGTATTCGATGGCGCCTACGGCCACGAGATTCGTGCCGAATGAGACGGAGGCCGCCGTGTCGTCGATCACGAGCACCTGCATGTTCAGCACGGCGAGCCCGGTGCTGTCCTCTTCCCCGCCGGTCAGGAAAAAGTGGCCTCCGGAAGTCGATTCGTTTCCGAAGGAATCGGAGGCGCGTGCTTCAAAATAGTATGCGGTTTCGGGCGTCAGATTGTAGAGGCCCATCGTGTGGGTCGTCGTGAGAATCTGACTGCTGACGGAGCCGATCTCGTAGGCGGGCGTCAGACCGAAACGAACCTCGCTGGTCGCCGGCTCGTTCGTCTCCCATCGGACGAGCGCCGAAAGCACGCCGACCGATTCGGTACGAACGCCGGTAATGCCGGGGCCCTGCACGTCGGAAGGCAGGTTAACGGTTCCCAGGTTGGATGTAGGCGAAGCATTTCCGGCGTCGTCGATCGCCCGGATCGCAAGATAATAGGTATGTCCGGCGCTCAGGTTCAGCACGAGCGACTCCGGGGATCCCGATGCTTTCGGAATGCCGGTATTCGCGCGAGTCGCGCTCGTCCAGTTCGCGTCGGTTACGGGTGAGAACGAGTAGCGGAGGTCATAGGCGGATGCCGTACCCGCGAGACCGTCGTCACCGACCGCGGACCAGGCGACGTTGACGAGACCGAGGCCGCCGCCCTTGGTGGCCGTGAAATCGTTGATCCGTGAAGGGGCCGTCGTGTCGCCGACATCGACCGGAAGAGGCGACGCGCTTACGCGATGGCTCACCATGCTGCGGGTTCCGCTCTGATCCACGCTTACCACACGATAGAAGTAGACGGAGTCCGGCGACAGGCTGCTGTGCAGCCATGTCGTGTACTGTCCGAGATCGCTCTCCGTCGTGGCCGGGGGAAGTTCGTTCACGATGATGTCATCGAAGCGTGTGGCCGCCGATCCCGCTACCGAGAATCCCACCCCTCCCGCCGACAGGGCCGATGCGCCGTCGTCCGTCGCCCGCGCCTGATTCTGCAGTGGTTCCGTTTCGCCTTCGGGCCAGACGGCGCAGCCGATGCGTACCGTTCCGCCGTCGTTCCAGACGGTCGCCCGAAACGCATACCACAGGTTCGCGACCGGCGATACGGGAGCGGCGCCGGGCTGCGGAACGGGCGAGGCCCCGACGCCGTCGATCGCGACTGGCTGGCCGTCGCGAAATCTCACCACGTAATGCGACTGGTTCGTCCGGCGGAGCACCAGGCCGGCATCTCCCCCCGGTTCGAGGCGGAAAGCGCCCTTGACCTCGACGTCGTCCCAGGAAGGATCGACGCCCCCGGGCTTGTACGTCGCCACTGCGGCAGGTCCCGCGGGAGTCCCCTCGTAGACCGTTCTGTTGTCGGGCGGTCTCGCGACCGCGAAGCGATTGTCGGCGTCTTCCCATGTCGGAGGATCGGTTCCCGTTTGATACGGATGGAACTGGTCCTCGTAAAGCCAGCCCGTGTCGGCAGGGGCGTCGGCGTGGTAGTAAACGAGATAGTTCGCGAGGTCGGGATCGTTCACGGGATCCCATCCCACGGCAATCAGGCCGGGCCCGGGCGCGGCCTCCAGCCCCGCAGGTCTGTCGGGGGGAAGTTCTGCGGTCCCGAAGACGGCGTCGGGCGTCGAGTCGCGTTCGGCCCCGTCGTAGGAGACGATCTGGTAGTGCACGCTCTGGCCTGCCGTCAGGCCCGTCAGGGTCGCCGCATGAGACGTAACCGGGCCTTGCGGGGATGTCGTCTGGCCGTAGTTGGCCGTCGTTCCGTATCGAACGAACCCGATAGCCGGGACGTTCGTGTTCCATCGCACTCGGGCGCCCGCGCCCTGAATGGAGTCGACCGCGGCGCCGTCGATCACGACGGGATCCGCGCCGCCCCCCGTCGTGTCGGCAATGCCGACCACGGCGACGTTGGAGAAGGGGGACTGGTTCCCGACTTCGTCGGAGGAGCGCAGCAGTATCTGATACGTGACGTTGCCGAAGAGATTCGTGAGAAGGAAGTTTTCAGTCGTGCCCGGGTCGGACGGGGATGGTTCGCCGATCGCCTGGCTTGCACTGTTCCACCAGGTCAGCGTATCCCCGCCGATGGGGGTGGAGCTGTACCGGATGTCATAGCCGATTACGCGGCCGCCCGCGGCGTTTTCGCCGGGCGCCGTCCATTCGAGCTGAACGTCATCGGCTCGCGTCGGAGACGGGAGACACAGAAGAAGACATCCAACCGCGGTTGCTGTTATCCAGGCTGATCGAAACAGGGTCAACTCTCACTTCCCGTCTGACGCACTACACCACCCAGGAACCACCACACAAAGGGCTGTCCTTAACAGCCTTTTCGTCATTCTCTGCGGTCTTGTTTAGTGCGGAATGCTCTCTCATAGAGCACACACACAGTGGCATCGCAAACAAGCACCGGAGGACGTACAGAAAGTGATTAGCAGAAATCGTTGATTTCAAACGAGTTCGGTACAGGTGGGATGGTCCCTGCAGCCGAGTCGCACGGTTCATTGGGCAGCATGATACCAAAAGCGCCCCCTGTTTGAAAAGTGTACATTTTCACTTTTTGGAAACTCCCTCCGGGCCCGAGGTAGGCGAGATCAGGCGGGTCTGCTAGGATGCGGCGGGAATTGGGAACGAAACGCGTCAGATTTCGTCTCAAAACGCCGATAAGCGATAAGAAGGAGCAAACGGATTCACTCCGGGTCGACATGAAACAACTTCTGCTGATCGCGTACAATTTTCCCCCCCTGACCACGAGCGGCATGTATCGCGCGTATCAGTTCGCGAAGTACCTGCCTCGCCACGGCTGGCGCCCCCTCGTGGTTTCGGTCGACCCCGCATCCCTGCAGCACACGGGGCCGCTCGACGCGGCTCCCCTGGCCTCCATGAACGGGCAGATCGTAGTAAGCCAGGCGCGGGCCTTCGAGCCGATGGCGTCTCTCGCTCGTCTGCGTGCCCGTCTGTCGGGCGCACGGAGGCCGTCAGACGCTTCCGGCGACGCCGCCGATCCGGGAGGAGCGCCGGGAAACGATCGCGGACCGGGGAGCGGAGGCGCTTCCTGGAAGGACTGGCTTACCGACTGGATTTCACTTCCGGATCGGCAGTCCGGATGGATCTGGCCCGCGTATCGGGCGGGGATGCGCCTGGTTCGTGAAGAGACGGTCGACGCGATCGTGTCGACTTCTCCGCCGCCAAGCGGGCATCTTGCCGCACTGCTTCTTTCGCGACGGACCGGCCTCCCTTGGATCGCCGACTTCCGTGATCCGTGGATCGGGAACCCCTATCACAACGTGCGAAGCAGTCGATTCCTCGACCCCGCGGACGCCTGGATGGAACGGAGAGTCGTGCGGGGCGCCAGGCGAGTGATTGCCAACACCGAAGAGCTGCGGCTCCGCTTCGTGGACCGGTATCCCGCGCTGGCCTCCCGCTTCGTCACCATTTCCAACGGGTTCGACGGGGAAGAGATCATGCCCCGATCGAGCCGCGCTTCGAACGAGCCTTTTCGTATCATTCATGCGGGAACCCTGTATGGTCAAAGAGATCCGACGCCCATCGTGCGTGCGCTCGAACGCATGTGTGACAGGGGCGATCTCGAACCCGGCGAATTCGAACTCGTACTGCTCGGCTCCGCCGCGGGGCGATCCGATACCGTTGCCTCCCTCCTGCGCTCTCCCCTCGCGTCGCGAATCCGGGTCGAACCACAGGTGGGGCGGGCCGAAGCGCTGCAGCAGCTTGCCGACTCCGATCTGCTGCTTCTCATCCAGGTGGGAACGACCCTCCAGGTGCCGCGCAAGCTCTTCGAGTACCTCGCCATCGGAAAACCGATGCTGGCCCTCGTCACGGAAGGCGCCACCGAGAATCTGATCCGCAGGGAGAAACTCGGCAGCGCGGTGCGGCCCGATGACGGAGAGGGGATCGAAAACGCTCTGCGGCACGCCATGACCGGTCAGAGCCGGATACCGACACGGCCGGCGAGCTTCGACTTTCGCGCGCTGACGGAACAGCTTGTCGAAGAGCTGGAGGAGATGATCCGTTGAGGTCGAACGGACAGTGGGACGCGGGAATTCCCGAGGAGTTCGATCCGGCTTTCGGCCGCCTCGTCGGCCAGACGATCGTCTGTTTCGGATGGGACGAATGGGACCGCAATCAACAGGCGTGGAATCAGATCCTGCGGAGACTTGCGCATCGGAATCAGGTGATCTACGTGCCGCCGCCGCTCGAACGGACGGAAGTATTCGGTACGCGCTTCTCGGGCAAGCTTCGGTCGGACGGGCTCAGGAACGAAGTCGATCATTTATACGTGTATCATTTTCCGCGCTTTCTCCCCCGCTTCTACAAGCCGAAGGCATTCGCCGACTGGATGGACCGCATGCGGATACGAGCGCTCCGAAGGGCGCTACGGGGAATCGACGCGGGCCCTCCGATTCTCTACCTGCTTCATCCGAAGTTCCGAAACTACGTGGGGCAATTCGACGAAAAGATGGTCCTCTATCACGTCTTCGATGAATACACCGCGTATCGCGGAGCGAACATCGAGAAGCTGCGGATCGAAGAGAAGGAGCTGTTGAACGACGCGCTGCTCACGGTCTGCTCCTCTCCCGTGCTCGCGGCGGAGAGAGAGAGCGCGCGGGGGTCGGCGGCGTTTCTGCCGAACGGCGTGGACTACCGGCAC
>JABDJQ010000427.1 GCA_013002425.1 Gemmatimonadota bacterium | reverse complement strand
CCGAGCATCCAGTATCGCATTGACGGCAACGCCGCCGACGACTTCCGCGAGCGCCTCTCGCTGCTCGGTGAAAACGGCGCGATGGCGCTGGTGATCGTGTTCCTTCTCCTGGCGCTCTTCCTCGAATTCCGTCTCGCGTTCTGGGTGATGATGGGAATGGTGATCTCGTTCGTCGGCGCGATCACGTTCCTGCCGGCGTTCGGATTGAGCATCAACATGATCTCGATGTTCGGCTTCCTCGTGGTTCTCGGCATCGTCGTGGACGACGCGATCGTCGTGGGAGAGAACGTTTACGAGTACCTCCAGGAAGGCATGAAGCCGATTGAGGCCGCCGTGAAAGGAGCGAAGGATATCGCGCGGCCCGTGACGTTCTCGATCCTCACCAACATCATCGCGTTCGTGCCGCTGCTTTTCATTCCCGGCGAGACCGGCAAGTACTGGTGGCCGCTGCCGGCAGTCGTGATCGTCGTACTCGCGGTGTCGCTGATCGAGGCGCTCTTCATCCTGCCGGCGCACCTCGGCCACAGCCGCAAGCGTCGCGAACCGGGCGGCGTCGGGCGGCGGCTGCACGCATACCAGCAATCTTTCGCGCGCGGCTTCAACCGCTTCGTGAATGTGCACTACCGGCGCTTCCTCGACCTCTGCCTGCGCCACCGTTACGTCACGCTCAGCGCCGCGGTGGCGCTGCTCGTCGTGGTGGCGGGCTACGGCTACAGCGATCACATGGGGATGGTCCTGATGCCGCAGGTTTCCGCAGACGAGATCGAGGCCGGCGTGATGCTGCCGGTGGGCACCACGCCGGAGCAGGCCGCGCGCGTCGCTTACGCCATCACGGATTCGACCGTCGTCATGTTCGAAAAGCACGATCTCTACCGCCAGGCGCACGGGATCAAGACCAACGTGCGCGGGCAGAGCTTCATCGACGTGGAGATCGTGCTGAGGCCTCCGGACGAACGGGACATGAGCGCGCAGGAGATCATCGAGCTCTGGCGCGACGAGATCGGGGACATCGAAGGCGTCGACCAGATCACGTTCGAAGCCGAGCGCGGACCCGGCGGCTGGCGCCAGGACATCAGCGTCGACCTCAGCCATTCCGACATCGACGTGCTCGAGAGCGCGACGAAAGCGTTCGTCGCGCGCATGGAATCATTCGAAGCCGCGCGCGACGTCAGCGACAACTACAACCGCGGGAAAGCGCAGTTCGACTTCAAGCTGCTTCCCGAGGGACGCAAGCTGGGTCTGACCGCCGCGGAGGTCGGGCAGCAGGTGCGCGACGCCTTCTACGGCGCGCTCGCGATGCGGCAGTTGCGCGGCACGAACGAAATCGAAGTGCGGGTCAAACTGCCGCGCGCGGAGCGCATGGACATGCACAACCTGGAGGATTTCGTCCTCCGGACCCCCGACGGAACGGAAGTGCCCCTGCTCGACGTGGTCAGCGTGCACGAGGGGGAGGCGTTCACGAGCATCAACCGCCGCGACGGACGCCGCGTCGTCTCCGTCGGGATGGACGCGCAGCCCGCCAACGCCGTCTCGCGGATTCTGTCCGCGATCACGGGAGAGGTGCTGCCGGAGTTGCGCGCGGACTTCCCGGGGCTCACGTGGACGTTCGAGGGGAGCCAGGCGGAGATGCGCGAATCCACGCGGGCGCTCTGGGGCGGGTTCGGGCTCGCGTTGATCGTGATTTACGCGCTGCTGGCCGTCGCGTTCGGGAGCTACACGCAACCGGTCATCGTCATGTTCGCGATGCCGTTCGGGATCGTCGGCGCGGTCATAGGCCACATCCTGCTCGGCTACGATCTCTCGCTCGTCAGTCTCATGGGCGTCATCGCGCTGTCGGGAGTCGTCCTGAACGACTCGCTGATCATGGTCGACCTGGCCAACAAGAAGCGCAGGGATCATTCCGCCAGCGACGCCATTCACGAAGCGGGCCTGCGGCGTTTCCGCCCCATCATTCTCACCACGCTGACGACCTTCGGCGGACTCACTCCGATCATCCTGGAGACATCCCGCCAGGCATACCACCTGGTCCCGATGGCCATTTCGCTCGGCTTCGGGATCGTCTTCGCAACCGCGATCATCCTCGTGATCGTCCCCTGTCTGTACATGGCCCTCGAGGATATCAAGCGGTTCAGAGAGAGCCTGACGGGACGGGAGAGCCTGTCCGGATAGAAAGCCGATCGCTCGCCGGACTCCCCGTGAATATATCCGCTTGACATCTATCCGCAACGGATATATTGTCGGGATATGAAAAACAAGAAAGCCAACGCGCCTCTCACTCCGGCTGTGCTTCACATACTCCTCGCGCTCTCTACGAAAGAGCGGCACGGCTACGGAATCATGAAGCAGGTGGAAGCCGATTCCCAGGGCAAGGTGAACATGGGGCCGGGCACGCTCTACGGCTCGCTCGGCCGGATGCTCGAGGCCGGATTGATTCGCGAGAGCGACAGGAAAACAGACCCCGAAATGGACGACGAGCGCCGCGTGTATTACACGATCTCCGGCCAGGGCCGGAAAGCGCTCGAGGCGGAGTTGCGGCGATACCGCGAGGTCGTGGCCGTCGCCGAAGAAAAACGGCTCTCACCGAATGCTTTTTCGTATGGCATCTGAACGGTCGATACGACGGTACCGGTGCTGGTACGCAAAACTGCTTCGCCTCTATTCGAAGCCGTACCGTCGGCGATTCGGCGAATCGATGGAGCAGACGTTCGCCGATCTTCTCCGAGAGCACGCAGGGGAAGAAAGAAGACTGTTCGGTCGCGCCCTCTGGATGTTCGCCGAAACGTTCACCGCCCTTCTTCGGGAGAAAATGATGCAAAACGTGAATATGATTCGCCTTGCGCTCGTAACCTTGTTCGTACTGCTGGTGCCGTTTCTGGCGATGCAGATCACGGATGAAGTGAACTGGGATGCGGCCGACTTCGTGATCGCCGGTGTCATGGTGTTCGGCGCGGGGCTCACGTACGAACTGATCGCGAGGAAGGGCAGCTCCGCCGCCTATCGGGTCGCCGTCGGCATCGCCGTGGCGACCGCGCTCATCCTGGTCTGGATGAATCTGGCCGTCGGGCTGATCGGGTCCGAGGGCAACCCCGCCAACCTGATGTATGCCGGCGTGCTCGCGGTCGGAATCATCGGCGCCGTCGTCGCGCGCTTCCACCCGAATGGAATGGCGCGCGCGCTGTTCGCGACGGCGCTCGCACAGATAGTGGTCGGCGCGATCGCTCTGAGCGCCGGTCCCGGCCCGTTGATACTGAATGGACTCTTCGCCGGGCTTTGGGTCGGATCGGCGTTGTTGTTCCGCCGCGCGGCGCACGCGCAGGTCGCCTGACGAGCGGACGAATCGTGATTACGTCGCCGGGCTCGAGCATTGCACGGGTTTCGCGCGGCTGAAAGCGGGCGGGTTCGAGCCTTCTCCTCCATTGCTTCGGGAATCCCCTATACAGAAACACACCTCGCATGAGCTATACTGACGGCGAAGGAGTCGAGGCGGGACCGCCTGAACTCCGGAGCCGGTATTGAGGGACTCGCCGGGGCCCGAAACGGGCAGTTGGCCGATACCGTGCTCTTTCCGGATTCTTCTCCTAAGTCTCTCTGCGCGATTTCCGCATACGCGGAAGCATCGTGCGAGGATCCGACCTTTGCCAGAATCAGCCCTTTTTCTGGAGGTGGATCATGAGACGGAATTCCTGTCAATGGAAGCAGGGGACGCTTTACTGGATCTTCGCCTTGTTCGCGGCGATCTTTCTCTTCACGCGCCCTGCGTTCGGCGATCTTGCGGCGCTGCCCGCTTCGATGGACAACTCGATCTACGAGGAAGAGGTCGAGTTCAGCAACGGGGCGGGCGACCACTTCTTCGCAGGTAACACGAAAGATCCGAACAAGAGGCGCGCTCTGATCGCGTTCGATATCGCCGCGAACATTCCCGCGGGTGCGACGATCGACAGCGTTCGCCTTACGCTCCGCATGTCCCGGACACAGGCGGGGACGGAAAACATCTCTCTTCACCGCGCTCTCTCGAACTGGGGAGAAGCCGGGTCGCACGCGGACGGTGAAGAAGGAAAAGGGGCGCCGGCCGACACAAACGACGCCACATGGAATTACGCGTTCTGGCCGGGGACCCTGTGGTCCACCTCCGGCGGCGATTTCAGCGGAACGGCGAGCGCGACGACGCCGGTCGGCAACAACGGATACTACGACTGGATGTCCGTCGCGATGACGGCCGACGTGCAGTCCTGGCTCGACACCCCGGGCACGAACTACGGCTGGTTCGTGATCGGCCCCGAAACCGGCACGGAGAGAGCGAAGCGTTTCGACAGCCGCACCAACAGCAACGTGTCGCGCCGCCCCGAACTCGAAGTCTGGTATACGCCCGTGCAGGTCGTGGGAGCGTGCTGCTTTCCGGGCGACAGCTGCGCGGTCGTGACGGCCGTGGACTGCGCGGCCGGTTCGGGCGTCTACCAGGGCGACGGAACGACCTGCTCGCCCGATCCGTGCGTCGTGCCGATCGGCGCCTGCTGTTTCGACGACGGCACGTGTATCGACACGACAGCCGCCGAGTGCGCGTCTCAGGGGGGTACGTATCAGGGTGACGGCTCGGCCTGCGCGCCGGGTCTCTGCCCGATCGTGCTGACGCCGTTCCTCGACCCGCTTCCGATTCCCGGCGTCGCGACGCCGACATCGGGCACGGCCGGCGGAATCGCGACCTACGACATGGCGATCACGCAGTTCCAGCAGCAGCTTCACAGCGAACTGCCCCCCACGACCGTCTGGGGATACGGCGGAAGCTATCCCGGACCGACGCTCGAAACGACACAGGACTTCCCGATCACGGTCAACTGGATCAACGATCTGCGCGACACGCTCGGAACGCTGCGTACGGACCACTTTCTCCCGGTGGACCTCTGCATGCACGGTCCGAACATGCACGGTCCGACTCCGCGCGTCGTGACGCATCTCCACGGCGGCCACGTGCCGCCCGAGGTCGACGGCTATCCCGATTCGACGTTCCTGCCGGGCGACCAGCGCACGTACGTCTATCCGAACAACCAGCCGGCGGCCACGCTCTGGTACCACGACCACGCGCTCGGAATCACGCGGCTGAACGTGATGATGGGGCTTGCGGGCTTCTACATCGTGCGCGACACGCTCGAAGCGCCGCTCGGACTGCCGGCGGGCTCCTATGAAATCCCGATCGTGGTCCAGGACCGTCTCTTCCAGCCGAACGGCGAACTGAGCTATCCGGCAGAGTGGCAGGAGCACTTCTTCGGCGACAAGATTCTCGTGAACGGAAAAGTGTGGCCGTATCTGAACGTGGACCAGGGCAAGTACCGCTTCCGGCTTCTGAACGGTTCGAACTCACGCACGTATCGATTCTCGCTTTCCAACGCCGCGTCGTTCACGCAGATCGGTTCGGACGGCGGTCTTCTTCCGGAACCCGTCCTCGTCGACACGCTCGTACTGACGAGCGGCGAGCGGGCGGACATCGTCATCGACTTCGCGGGGGAAACTCCGGGTACGGAAATCCTGCTCGTGAACGACGCGCCGGCACCGTGGCCGGGCACTCCGGGCACGAACGTCATTCCCGACGTCATGAAGTTCGTCGTGCAGGGCGCCGCGGGGCACACCGCGGCGATTCCCGGCACGCTGACGACGTTCGAGACGCTGCTCGAAGGGAACGCGTCTCTCACGCGCGACTTCATTCTCGAGAAAGAGGTCGACGCGTGCGCGGGACAGATCTGGACGATCAACGGCCTTCACTGGGATGACATCACGGAATTCCCGGAACTCGACGATACCGAAATCTGGCGTTTCGTGAACAAGTCGGGCATTGCACATCCGATGCACATGCACCTCGTGTTCTTCCAGGTGCTCGACCGTCAGCCGTTCCAGATCGTGGCGGACACCGTGCAGCTTACGGGTGTTCCGGTTCCGCCGGATCCGAACGAGGCGGGCTGGAAAGACACCGCGCCGGTCGGTCCGAACGAAGTGCTGCGCGTGATCGCGCGCTTCGAGGACTACACGGGGCTCTACGCGTATCACTGCCATATCCTCGAGCACGAGGATCACGAAATGATGCGCCAGTTCCAGGTGGTGCTTCCGACTTCGGTCGCCGCGGGCGAGCCGCTGCCGCAATCTAAGCTTCATCCGAACCGCCCGAATCCGTTCAACCCGAAGACCACGCTCTTCTTCGAGCTCGCGGAGTCGACACCGGTCCGGATCGATGTTTACGACACCGCCGGACGTCTCGTACGGACGCTGCTCGACGAAACGTCCGTCGAGTCCGGAGAACGTCGTGTCGAGTGGGACGGAA
>JABDJQ010000409.1 GCA_013002425.1 Gemmatimonadota bacterium | reverse complement strand
GGGGGCCGGCGCGGGGGCGGCGCCGAAGCGGCCTGCGGGGGGCGGCGGCTAGTAGTTCCCGTCGAAGAGCTGATACACCTCGTGCTCGTTCCACGTTTCTTCGAGCTGCTTGCGCAGGCCGTCGAACTTGAACATCGCGGCGATTTCCCTGTAGAGGCGGAGATAGAGGTCGGAGTCGAAGCTGGGGCCCACGATCGCGATAAAAGTGCGCACGAGTTCGCCGTCCGGGGCGTCCCAGTCGTAGCCGGCGCTCGAGCGCGCGAAGCCGAGCATGGTCGTCCGCACTTTCTTCGAGCGCACGTGCGGGATCGCGATGCCGTTCCCGATCCCGGTGCCCGCTTTCTTCTCGCGATTATAGAGATCTTCGAACAGCCGTTTGCGGTTGTCGACGTTCCCCGTGGCGTCGAAGAGCCCCGTGATCTCGTCGAGCACCGCCTGCTTCACCTCACGCACATGACGCTCGCGGTCGACTTCCCCGTCCTCGCCCACGGGCGGGGGGACATCGGCTTCGAGTTCCAGACGGACGAATCCGTCGCGAAGATAAGACGACATACGCATGGCATGATGATACGGGTCGAGTCCGTTCTTCTCAAGAAGGGCTCGCGACGTTAGTATGATCCCGAGGCGGGCATTCATGAAGATTCTCGAGGTCAACAAATACTACTACCTGCGCGGCGGGTCCGAACGCTACCTGTTCGACATCACCGCGCTGCTCGAACAGGCGGGCCACGAGGTCGTGCCGTTCTCGATGAAGAACGACCGGAACCGCCCCACGCCGTTCGAAAACGACTTCCTGGACGAAATCGACTACCGGGCCGACCGGCCGCTGGTGCAGAAGCTCGGCGAGGCCGCACGCGTGATCTGGAACCGCGAGGCGTACAGGAAGACGAAAGCGATCGTGAAGCGCGAGCGCCCCGACATCGCGCATCTGCACAATATCGCGCACCAGCTTTCGGGCTCGGTCGTCGCCGCGCTCCACGACATGGGCGTGCCGATGGTGCAGACGATGCACGACTACAAGCGCATCTGCCCCGCCTACACGCTCTTTCAGGGGGGCAAAGTGTGCGAGCGGTGCAAGAAACGGCGCTACTGGAATCCGATCGTTCACAAATGCCTGCTCGGGAGCCGCGCGGCGAGTACGGTCGCGGCCCTCGAAGCGACCTGGTACGGCATGACCGGGCTGCACGAAAAGATCGACCGGCTGCACGCGCCTTCGCATTTCATGCGGCACAAGCTGATGGAGTGGGGAATCGACGGGAAGACGATCGAATACGTTCCGTACGGGCTCGACCTCACGAGATACAGAGCGGCGCGCGACGACGAAGACCAGGGATATTTTCTATACGCCGGACGCCTTTCGCGCGAGAAAGGGCTGCGTATGGCGCTGAAGGCCGCGCGTCATGCGCCCCATGCACGCATCGTGGTGGCCGGCGAGGGGCCTTTGCGCGAACGTCTCACGCGCGAATTCGCGGATCTCGGCGATCGATTGCGCTTCGACGGCTATCTCGATACGCCGTCGCTGCACGACGCCATTCGCGGGTCGCGCGCGGTGCTGCTTCCGTCGCAGTGGTACGAAAACGCCCCGTTTGCGATCTACGAAGCGTTCGCGCTCGGGAAGCCCGTCATCGGGTCCGATCGCGGCGGCGTCCCCGAAATGGTGAAGCCCGGGGACACCGGCTGGATCGAGCCCCCGGACGATGTGGAGGCGTGGGCGCGCGCCATGGAGAACGTGAGCGAGGCGGCGAAGCAGGCCGCGAAACGGGGGCGCGCCGGACGGCAGGCCATGGAAACGATCTACACGACGGAAGCGCACACGAAGGCGATGCTTAACATGTTCGAAAAAGTCAT
>JABDJQ010000365.1 GCA_013002425.1 Gemmatimonadota bacterium | reverse complement strand
CTTGTGCGTCGCCTGCTGCGCCAGCGCCGTGTTCTCTTCGTCGAGCGACGCGATCTGGCGGTGCAGGCTTTCGCGGCGCTTCGCCAGGCTCGTTCGCGACGTTTCGAGATTGCCGAGTTCGTTGCGTTTTTCCGACTCGCCCTTGAAGAGGTCGAGCGTGATCTGTTTCTTCTCGAGCAGAATGTCCTTCGCGCGCTCCACCTGCCCCTGCACGACGTTGTTCTTCGTGCGGCGCTCTTCGAGATCGTCTTCGAGCGCGCGGATCGCTTTCGCGGATTCGTCGCGCGCTTCGATCTTTTCCCAGCGCAGTTTCACGGTCTCTTTGATGCGCTCGTTCGCTTCGGTGATCTCGTTCTCGAGCACGGTCTGGCGGTGGCGGATCCCCTTCTCGCGCTCTTCGAGCACGAGCGACTCCTTGTGCGTGCGCTCGAGTTCCGTCATCGTTTCGTTCAGGTCGTCCTGCGCGCCGCGCAGCTTCTCTTCTTTTTCGCGCAGCGCGAGCGTCTTCTCTTCCACGTCGGCTTCGATCGTCGCGAGCCGGCCGCTCACTTCTTCCTGGCGAAGCGAGATGTTCTGATAGGCGGTGCTCTTCTCGGCTTCTTCCGCCTGCAGGCGTTCGAGCTCGAGCCGCCCTGCGTACAGCGCGAACTGACGCACCTTCGCGCTGAGATCCTGGTGGCGGTTCGCCTTGCCGATCTGGCGATTCAGCGAACGCACGCGTTTCTCGACTTCGGCCACGATGTCGCGAATGCGGAGCAGGTCGACCTGAGTCGCGTCGAGCTTCCGCATCGCGGCCTTCTCCTGCGTCTTGTACTTCATGATGCCGGCCGCTTCTTCGACCATGATGCGAAGATTGACGGACGTATTGCCGAGCAGGTTGTCCGTCTGCTGGCGTTCCATCACCGTGTAGGTGGAAGACCCGAGGCCCGTGTCCATCAGGAGGTCGCGGATATCCTTGAGACGACAATTGTTCTTGTTGATCAGGTATTCGGAAACGCCGGAGCGATAGACGCGGCGCGTGACGCGGATCTCGGGAAAGTCGATCGGAAACGTGCGCGTTTCGTTCGAGAGGATCAGCGAGACCTCTGCCATCCCCAGCGGTTTCCGGACGCGCGTGCCGTTGAAGATCACGTCGTCCATGCTTTCACCGCGGAGAAGGCGCGGGTTCTGTTCGCCGAGCACCCAGCGGATCGCGTCGGAGATGTTCGATTTTCCGCAGCCGTTCGGGCCGATGACGCACGTCATGCCGCTCCCGAAATCGACATCTACTTTATTCATGAACGACTTAAAGCCGAAAACTTCGATTCGTTTCAGGAACATGTCCGGTCCACCCCCCGCATCCGGCCCGTCTAGCGGTCCACGCGCACGACTAATGTATAACGAAGGTCGAATCGCTCTTTCACTTCGCGTGAAAGGGCGTCCGCCTCGGCTTTGCTTTCTACCCTGCCCAGTATCACGCGGTGCCAGAGGCCCTTGCCAGGCACGTTCACTGCTTTGATCGTAACAGGCATTCCCGCCGCTTCATAGGCTGCCGCGGCGGCCACCGCCTCGTTGCCGGTCGGGAACGACTCCACGTGCACGCCGTAGGCGCGCCCCGAAACCGACGCGGCCGGGCGCGATTCCGCCGGCTTCGACGAAGCCGGCGCAGCCGCGCTGGTCGCGGCCCCGGCGTTCCCTGCCGAACCGGCGTTCTTCTCCGGGGACTGCCCGGCAGGCTCTTCGGCGGCGGAAGCCATTTTCGTCCCACTCTGGATCGGGATCGTTCGATCCCCGGGATCGATCGACGGGCCCCCGGGGACGTCGTCACCGCTCGCTCCCGGCGCCCTGCCGGAACCGTCCTCCCCGCTTACCGCGGTTTTCCGCGCGTCTTCACTGTCGGGAGCGCCGGATCTGTCAGCGTTGCCGCCGATCGCGGCTCCCTGCTCGCCCGCGGTCGCGGCGGCCGGCTGGTTCACGGCGCCGCTGCCGTTCGCGTCGAGAGCCGCGCGCCCCTCCGGGGCCGGTACCTCGTTCTGCGCCACGACCGCCGGCGTGCCTCCGCCGCCCCCCTCCACACCCTGAAATCGTCCCTGCAGAAACCAGATACCGCCTACCACGCCGATGACGGCGGCAACGCCGGCGAGAGCGCCGACGATACCGAGGAGCGATCCCTCTTTCTTCTGTTTCGAAGCGTCGTAAGCCGGAATGGCGCGGCCGACCGACGGGTCCGGAGCGATCGGAGACGGCTTCGGCTCCGCATCCGGAACCGCCCCCGAAGAGGCGGACGCGGCCGCCGGCATGACCGGCGTCTTTTGAGCGGGGCGCGCGGGCGAAGGCTCCGGGGCCGCCGGAGCGGGAGCCGGGGTCTTTCCCTTCCCGGGCCCGGTCTCGTCTTTTGCGGGGACTTTCGCGCCCCCTGCCATGCCCGGTTCGGGCTCCGGCTGTGACTTTCGCTCCTGTTCGGGCTCCGACGCCGGCGAGGATTCCGGCGCCTTCTCATCCGGGGTCTTCTCAA
>JABDJQ010000341.1 GCA_013002425.1 Gemmatimonadota bacterium | reverse complement strand
TTCCGTGATCGGGCGCATGAAGGGCGCCTACCCCGAGCTCGCAAAGAACCGCGGCCGCATCCTCGAAACGGTGAAAGCCGAAGAAGAGCGCTTCCGCAAGACGCTCGAACAGGGGCTCGAACTGTTCAAGCGCGTCGCCGGCGATCTGAAGAAGCGCGGCGAAAAACGGCTCGCGGGCGAGGAGATCTTCAAGCTTTACGACACGTACGGATTTCCCGTCGAGATTACCGAAGAGATGGCGGAGGCCGAAGGGATCGAACTCGACCGCGCCGGTTTCGAAGCGGCGATGGAAGAGCAGCGCGGGCGATCGCGCTGGACCGTCGAAGGGGCGGACGAAGTCGAGGTCGACTGGTCGGACACGAAATCCACATTCGTCGGCTACAAACACGAAACGGCCGACACGGAGATCGTGGCGCTCGTGAAGGACGGGAAACGGGTGCAGGAGCTGACGGGCGAAGGCCTCGTGGTTCTCGGCGAGTCGCCCTTCTACGCGGAAAGCGGCGGACAGGTCGGCGACACGGGCGAACTCGACGCGGGCGGCGATCCGGTCTTCTTCGTGACGAATACGACGAAGGGCGGCGAGGACGGGATTCCGGTGCTCGCCGGGAAAACGGCCGAGGGCGAGATCATGCGCGTCGGCGACGCGGTGTTCGCTCGCGTAGACGCGGAACGACGCGACGCGATCAAGCGCAATCACACGGCCACGCATCTGCTGCATCGCGCGCTCCGCGACAAGCTCGGCGCGCACGTGCATCAGGCGGGGTCGCTCGTGGCGCCGGACCGCCTGCGCTTCGACTTCGTGCATCATTCACGCACGGGTCCGGACGAGCTGGCCGAGATCGAAGCGGTCGTGAACAGAAAGATCATCGAGAACATTCCGCACGAAGTGAAAGTGGTTTCGTTCGCGGACGCGCAGAAGGCGGGCGCGATGGCGCTTTTCGGCGAGAAATACGGCGACCGCGTGCGGATGGTTTCGTTCAGCGAGTACAGCGTCGAGCTCTGCGGCGGAACTCACGTAGGCGGCACCGGCGAAATCGGTACGTTTCTGATTACGTCGGAAGGGGCCGTCGGGTCCGGCATCCGTCGCGTGGAAGCGATTACGGGCGAGGCCGCTTATCAGAAGGTGCGCGAAGACCGGGCCGCGCTCGACGGTGTCGCGCAGTTGCTGCGCACGGTGCCGGCCGAAATTCCGGGGCGCGTCGAAGCGATGCAGGCGCAGATCGTGAAGCTCGAAAAAGAAATCGAAAAAGCGAGGCAGTCCGTCGCGGGCGATCAGCTCGGCGCGCTGCTCGAACAGGCATCCGACGTAGACGGTGTTCGCGTGGTTGCCACGGAAGTCGAGGGCGACGTTCCGACGCTCCGCGGCATCGCCGACCAGTTTCAGCAGGCGCAGGGCGAAGTGGTCGCCGTTCTCGGCGCGCGCGCGAACGGCAAGGCCATTCTCGTGGCCGGCGTGAGCCCGGCCGCGATCAAGCGCGGCCTGAAAGCGGGCCGGATCATCGGTGAAGTCGCGGGCCTCGTCGGAGGGCGCGGCGGCGGCAAGCCCGCGTTCGCCCAGGCGGGCGGTCCGAATGCCGGGGCCCTCGGAGACGCGCTGTCACAGGTGGCCGGCATCGTCAAAAGCGCGCTCGAGGGCGGGTAATGAAGCCATGGGATTCGATA
>JABDJQ010000300.1 GCA_013002425.1 Gemmatimonadota bacterium | reverse complement strand
GCTCCACACGAGGCGAAGCAGCTCGAAAACGACGGCGCCGCCGGCGAGGCCGATCAGGCCCGCGCGACGCAGGGCCAACGGATACGAGTCGGATTGCGCGACGATCACCGGAACGATCTCGCCGGCGGTTCGAGCTTCTGCCGCTCGCACGGCTTCCTCGATCCGGTCCCGGTCGGCATCGGTAAAGAGTTGTGTCATACTCCGTTCACGTCGGGTTCAACTTTCCGGTTCCGACTGCGTCTACGGAAGGAGCCGACACGACACTCAATCGACAGGTCAACCCCCATGTTCAAGGCGCGCTCACTCGCTCTGATTCTCGCAGCCGCTGCCGCAGTATACCGGCCCGCCACCGTGCATGCACAGGATGATGCAGAAGTGGATCTCTCATTCGAAACCGTATCGCTGCCCGACGAACTGGCCCGCGTGCTTCGGGACTATGAAACGGCCTGGCGTTCGAACGACGAAGACGCCATCGCCGCCCTGTTTACGGAAGAGGGCTATGCCATGCCCAGCGGTCGTCGCCCCGTTAAAGGTCGCGACGCCATCAGAGAGGCATACGCCCGGACGGGCGGAAACCTCATTCTGCGAGCAATCGACTACAGAATGAATGATGCGAGCGCCCACATCGTGGGCGTCTACACCTACAATTCGGACGCCGGATACAGCGGGAAGTACCTTCTCATCCTCGAAATGGACGAATCGGGACGATGGATGATCGCGGCCGACATGGACAACTCGAACCGCTGACACCCGCGTGCGTCCGTTACTTCTCGACGACGAACGTCACTTTTACGTTGACGCGATACTTCTCGACGCGGTTGTTGTCGATGAGCGCCTGCGTTTCGGACAGGTAGACGTGCTTGATGTTCTTGACGGTCCTCGACGCCTCGGTGACGGCATTCTGCACGGCGTCTTCGATGTTGGAGCCTTCAGCGAGTACTTCGATAACCTTTGCGATCGACATGGGCGTTTCCTGGATTCAGTTGCATTGATTGATATGTGTCGCAGGCCGGTCGGTACTGGCTGCGATACTTATGTTGGTACATACGACCGTCGAAAGCAATGAATGAAGGGTGAAAGTTCAACCTGGCGGGCGCTCGCGATACGGTTTCTTCGCCCGTTCACGTGTCGAGCAGTGTTGGTATACTGGAACGTTGATCCTGAACGCTTCCCGGCCACCCACCGTCTGCCATGTTCCATCGTTTTTCCGCTCCCGCCCGCGGTCCTCTTATCGCGGGCATTGTGCTTTCTGCCGTACTGCTCTCACCGAACGCGGACGCACAATCGATCCGCACGCACGACGACCTCGTCGAATTCTTCTTCGACTGGAGAGCGTTTCACGCCCCGCCGAACACCAACGGCGTTCCGGACTATTCGCCCGAGGCGATGCATCGCCGGCATGCCGAACTGGCCCGGTGGCAGGAACGACTCGCGGCCGCCGACACCTCCGGCTGGACGATTGCCGAACAGATCGACTGGTACATTGTCCGCGCCGAAATGAACGGTCTGGATTTCGCCCACCGCGTCAAGAAGCCGTGGTCCCGCGATCCGGCATTCTGGGTCTGGTTCTACCCGAATCCCACGGATGTGCCCGAACGGGAAGGTCCCCAGATCTGGGGCGCTGTCGAACTTCCCGACTATGGGGAGCCGCTGACCTCAGACGATGCTGAGGAGATCGCGCGGCGCCTGCGCAGGATGCCCGCCGTTTACGAACATGCGCGCACGGTTCTTACAGGGAATGCCCGCGATCTGTGGGTGACGGGCGTGCGCAGCATTCAGGCGCAGAGCGAGGCGCTCGACATCTTCGCCCGCCGCATGGAATCCGACTTTCCGGACCTCTCGGCTGCGGCTCGCGAGGCACGCACGGCGTCGGACGGCCTAGCCTCATGGCTCGCGGAACGCTCGGACGAGAAAACCGGCACCTCCGGCGTCGGAAAAGACAACTACTCCTGGAATCTGAGGCACGTTCACCTGCTCCCATACGACTGGGAGGATGAAGTGCTGCTGATGCAACGCGAACTGAACCGCTCGCATGCGTCCCTGCGCCTGGAGGAGCACCGCAATCGTGACCTCCCGGGACATGCACAGATCCAGACCCCTGACGAATACGACCGTCGACTGAACGAAGCCGTCGACGAGTACATGGCCTTTCTCGAGGAGGAAGCCATCCTCCCCATCAGGGAATACATGGATCAGGCGCTGCGCGAGCGCATCGGCTCCTTCTCGCCCGTCGAAGAGGGCGAACTGCGCGGTTTCTTCAGTGAGATCACGTATCGAGATCCGATCGTGATGCGCACGCATCACTATCACTGGTTCGACCTCGCCCGGATGCGCGATGAGCCGCACGAGAGCCCCATCCGTGCGACCCCCCTCCTCTACAACATGTTCGACGGTCGGGCCGAGGGGATGGCAACGGGCATGGAAGAGATGATGATGCACGCCGGACTGCTCGACGAAAAACCTCGTGCGCGCGAACTGATCTGGGTTCTCCTCGCCCAGCGCGCCGCTCGCGGCCTGGGAGGACTGTACCAGCACGGGCTCGAGATGTCGTTCGATGAGGCCACGCAGTATGCCTCGAAGTGGACGCCCTGGGGACTTTTACCGGCCGACGGTGCGACCATTCAGTGGGAGGAGCAGTTCTATCTGCGACAGCCCGCCTATGGCACCAGTTATGTAATCGGAAAGCTCGAAATCGAGCGGCTGATCGCCGAATACGCCCGCCAGCGTGAGGGTTCGTTCGATCTCGGCGCCTTCATGGATGCGTTCAACGCATCGGGGGTGATTCCGGTGTCCCTCATCCACTGGGAAATGACGGGCGACAAGTCGGTCCTTCTCGACGCCCTCGGCGAGGAGTGACCGCCCGTTCCGCACATTGAAACCAATGCCGTCCCGACGGGCCGGCCCTGCGCCATCGACATGCGATATGCTTTCCGGATCCTGTCCGCTCTGTGCCTTCTTTTGCCGGCGACGCTGCACGCGCAGGACGCGCCGCACCAGACGTCGACCCTGACGTCACCGGTTCGACCGGTCGCCACCTACTCGATCGTGGCGCGGGATGCCGCAACCGGCCAGATGGGTGTGGCCGTTCAGTCTCACTGGTTCAGCGTCGGATCCGTCGTGTCCTGGGCGGAGGCGGGCGTCGGAGTGGTCGCTACCCAGTCGTTCATCGAACCGGCTTACGGGCCTCTCGGGCTCGAATTGATGAAGTCCGGACGATCGGCCGCCGAGGCTCTGAAAGCGCTCGTCTCGACGGACGAAGGTGAGGC
>JABDJQ010000285.1 GCA_013002425.1 Gemmatimonadota bacterium | reverse complement strand
CTACAGACATACCTGGAAGGACGGACGCGCGCGCTTTCACGGCTACCTGGAAGACTACGCGTACTGCGGCGAAGGATTCCTCGCGCTCTACGCGGCCACTTTCGACGAGCGCTGGTTCGCGCACGCGCGCGACGCTGCCGACGCCATTCTCGCCCACTTCAGCGACGACGGGAACGGCGGCTTCTTCGACACGGCCGACGACCACGAAAAACTCGTAACGCGGCCGAAGGCGATTCAGGACAACGCGGTCCCGAGCGGCAACGCCATGGCGATCGGCCTGCTGGCGCGGCTCGCGTCCTACACGGGCGATACGCGGTATCGGGAGCCCGTGCATCGCGCGCTTGCCGGCATGGAACCGCTGCTCGCGCAATACCCGAACGCGTTCGGGCACTGGCTCGGCGTTCTCGAATACGTGCTCGGGGACCCGCGTGAAATCGCCGTCGTCGTACCGGAAGGCGGAGAAGCCGGGGACACGATCGCGCTCCTGAACGAGAGCTATCGGCCGGGGGAAGTGGTGGCCCTGAAACGCGAAAACGCTTCCACGGTGATTCCCCTTCTCGAGGGGCGTGGAAGCGTCTCCGGTCGAACCACCGCGCACGTATGCCGGTCGTTCACCTGTCAATTGCCGATTACGGACCCGGCGGAAATCCGCGCGGCCCTCGAAGCGAAATCCGAGAGCTAGTCCTTCTTCTTCTTGCTCACGGCAAGCTGCAGATCGTCGAGCAGTTCATGGTCGATGACCGATGGCGAACCGTCCATGAGCGAAATCCCCGACGTCGTCTTCGGAAACGGAATCACGTCGCGAATCGAGTCGAAGCCCGAGAGCAGCGTGATCACGCGATCCCACCCGAACGCGATCCCGCCGTGCGGCGGAGCGCCGTAGGCCAGCGCGTTCAGCATGAAACCGAACCGCTCGTCGGCGTCCTTACCCTTGATCCCGACGACGGCCATGATACGCCGCTGAATCTCGGGGTCGTGGCATCGAATCGAGCCCGACGCGATCTCCCACCCGTTCAGCACCATGTCGTAGAGCTGTCCGTGAACTTTGCCCGGGTCCGTTTCGAGATACTCGATCTCGTCCGCGTACGGCATCGTGAACATGTGGTGCGCGGGCTCCCAGCGATTCTCTTCCTCGTCCCAGTCGAACAGCGGGAATCGGTTCACCCACAGGAAATTCCATGCGTCCTTGTCGATGAGATCGAGCTTGTTGCCGAGCAGAAGTCGAACGGCGCCGAGCGAGTTCAGGGCCGACCTGTAGGGGCCGGCCACCATCGTGACGAGGTCGCCATCGCCGGCGCCCGTCGCCTCGATCACGGCGGCGGCGTCGAAGAAGCGTCCGACGCCCCCCTCGAGTTCGCCGCCTTTCACCTTGCACCAGGCGAGGCCTGCCGCGCCGTGCGTTTTGGCGTGTGCTTCGAGATTGTCGATCTCCTTGCGCGAGAACGTCGCGCCGCCCGGCACGACGAGCGCGCGCACCGTGCCGCCGCCTTCGAGAACGGTCTTGAACGCGCGGAACTCGGATGCCGCAGCCATTTCGCCGACGTCGATCAGCTCCATTTCGAAGCGCGTGTCCGGCTTGTCGCTTCCGTAGCGTTCCATCGCGTCATGATAGGAGAGCACCGGAAACGGATGCTTTACTTCGATGCCGGCCCCGTCTTTCAGAATCGTGGTCATGAGGCCTTCCATGATCTCGAAGACCTGGGATTCCGTCGTGAACGACATCTCGATATCGATCTGCGTGAACTCCGGCTGACGATCCGCGCGCAGCGCTTCGTCGCGCAGACACTTTGCGAACTGGAAATAGCGGTCGCAGCCCGAGATCATGAGCATCTGCTTGTAGATCTGGGGCGACTGCGGGAGCGAGTAGAATTTGCCGGGCCAGAGGCGGCTCGGCACGAGAAAGTCGCGCGCGCCTTCCGGCGAATTGCGCACGAGAAGCGGGGTTTCGATCTCGAGAAACCCGTGCTCCGAGAGATACTTCCGGCCTGCCTGCGAGGCGCGGTGGCGCAGTTCGATGGTTTCCTGCATCCGGTGGCGGCGCAGGTCGAGAAAACGGTACTGGAGACGCACTTCCTCCGAAGCGTCCGTTTCGTCCTCGATCACGAACGGCGGCGTCTTGCATTTGTTGAGGAGCGTGATCTCTTCCGCGACGACTTCGATGGCCCCGGTGCCGAGGTTTTCGTTCACCATGTTCGCCGGGCGCCTGCGCACCCTGCCCCGCACGGCGGCGACGTATTCGCGTTTGAACTCTCGCGCCTTCTCGAGCGAAACCGGCCCGTTCGGTTCGACCACTACCTGCGTCATTCCGAAGCGATCGCGCAGGTCGAGGAACACGATGCCCCCCTGGTCGCGCATCCGATGAACCCAGCCCATCAGCAGCGTTTCCGTGCCGTCCATTTCGGCGCGAAGTTCTCCGCACGTGTGCGTACGGGTCGCGTCCATGTTCCGTCTCCTTTCGGCGCGCGCCGTCACTCCGGCGCGGGCATGTCTTTCTTCTTTTCAAGCCGCCTCGCCAGACCCACGAACACTCCCTGTCCGAGGACGGCGCCCGCGGTGTCGGCTATCCAGTCTTTCACGTCGGTACTGCGCCCCACCTGCCCCTGGTACAGTTCGTCCAGGGCGCCGCAGGTCGTGCCGACCAGGATCGCGATCAGCGCCGCGCGCCATCCGCGGATTCCCAGGGCCAGGCGCAGATATCCTCCCCACAGAATCGAAAAGATCGCGTATTCGATGAGGTGAAAGATCTTGTCGTACGCGAAGAGAGGAACGGTGCGCGAGGAGGACGGAATCGACGATCCGATGATCATCAAGATCGTCCACCCGACTGCAGCCGCGAGCCACCGGTTCCTGCGATCCCTGGTCAACGTTGATGCTCCCGAGCCGGCTTGAGTGTAAGTG
>JABDJQ010000190.1 GCA_013002425.1 Gemmatimonadota bacterium | reverse complement strand
GTACAGATGCGTGTCGGTGTAGACGGCTTTCAGATTGACGTTCATCTGTTCGCCTTCGTAGTTGTCCCACCAGATGTCTTCGCCGCCGACTTCGATGTCGTACGTCGGTACGATCGTCGCGATGTCGATGCCTTCGACTCCCGCCCAGAGGGCGTCGATCGAGGCGTTCTGTGCGGGCGCCGTGGTTACCTTTTCAGCGACGAGTGCGCCGTCCGGATAGTTCGGGCCCATGGGGTCGTTACTGGTGTCGTTGTCATCACCGCAGGACGAGAATCCCAGTGCGATCGCCGCGATGAACAAGAACCAAAGTCCCCCTTGCCAGTTTCTGCGTTTCATTTCGAATCTCCTTTCCCGGTCGTTGTATCGTTCTGTTGATTGCTTCCGAGCTGGTCCTGTTCGACAGGATCTTTCTATGTTCATGCATGCCCCCCGCTCGCGCCTGCTTCCGGTCGATCATCCAGTCCGCGAATCGCGCGATCGATCTCGATCACGCCATACGGTTTCCGGATAATGAGATCTGCGTTCTTCCGGAAACATGCTTCCCACGCAGGCTTCTTCGGAGGTGCAAGGTAGGTCAGTACGATTCTCAGGTTCGGAAACCGCGCCCGAATTTCTTCCACGAGCGCGGTCTCCCGGGAGGATCGCGAAGTGATATCGGCGAGCAGCAGATACGCCTCGTCTTCCTCGAGAGAATGGAGGGCTTCCTCGAGGTCGTGCAGGCGTGCGACTTTGTACTGCGCGCCGAAAAAGGTCGTTACATAGCCGGCGAGGTCGTCGTCTGTTTCTATCAGTATCATGCGGTTCATCGCGGCCTCGCTCCTTCCTGAGCTGTTAAGAGAGCAAGCAGCGGGCCAGAAACCAGGATTTGAAGATTCTGTAACTTGTTTTGGATGAGTGTCTTAGGGGATAGTGTCAGGCGAACGCTTTCCAGGATTCTGGAATTGCAGGGGCAGGCGTTCCGAGAATCTGGAATCGGCGGGATTGCTTTGGCGGAGGTGGAGGAACGAGGGCGCTCAGGCCTCTTTCAGCTTGCTGTAAAGCGAGGCGAGGCTGATCCCCAGCCGTTCGGCGGCCACGTTCTTGTCGCCTCCGGACTCCTCGAGGACCTTGAGAATGTGGGCCGCCTCGTATTCGCGGAGCGCTTTTTTGAGGTTCAGGTCCGCGTTTTCCTCGACCCCGAGGACACGTGAAATGGTTCTTGAATCCAGAACCGTACCTCTGGCCGTGATCAGGGACCGCTGAATCACGTTCTGCAACTCGCGCACATTTCCGCGCCACGGGTAGCGTCGCAGCGCCAGAATCGCTCCCGCCGAGATTTCCTGCACCGGAGATCGCATCTCCTGCCGGAATCGTTCGAGAAACGTCTGCGCGAGAAGCGCGATATCGTCTTCGGAGTCACGCAGCGACGGCACTTCGATACGGAACACGTTCAGGCGGAAATAGAGATCCTCACGAAACAGGTTCTCGCGGATCATCTCTTCGAGATCCCGGTTCGTGGCCGCGACGATGCGAACGTCGACGGATACCGGCTGAGCGGCGCCTAGCGGGCGCACTTCCTTCGTTTCGATCGCCCGCAGTACCTTCGGTTGCAGGCTCATGGGCAGTTCGCCGACTTCGTCGAGAAACAGCGTGCCGTCGCGCGCTTCCTGAAAGAGGCCGTTCTTGTCGGTCTCGGCGCCCGTGAACGCGCCCCGCTTGTATCCGAACAGTTCCGACTCGAGCAGCGTTTCGGGGATGGAGCTGCAGTTGAGCGGAATGAACGGCCCCCTGCGCGATGTCGATGCGCGATGAACGGCGCGCGCCACGAGCTCTTTGCCGCTCCCGCTCTCCCCCTGAATCAGCACGTTCCCCGAAACATCGCCGATGCGGCGCACCGCCTGCCGGACCTCGGAGATCGCCGCGCTTTCGCCGATGATGTCGTCGGTCTTCGCCGCGAACCGTTTTTCGAGTCGGAGCACACGGTTTTCCTCTTCCAGTTCCCGCATTCTGATCAGAGAACGAATGCGAAGAACGAGACCCTCGAAACGGATCGGTTTCGTCAGATAGTCGTTGGCGCCTTCGCGCACGGCCTGCATCGCGGTTTCGAGGGAGGCGTGCGCCGTGATCAGCAGGAAGATGAGTTCGGGGGCTTTCGCCCGCAGCGTATTCATCAGTTCGAGTCCGTCCATGCCCGGCATCCGGATGTCGGAAACGGCGATGTCGAACGGGTCGTTCTCGAAGAGCGCAACGGCCTCTTCGCCCGAAGAAGCGGCTTCGCATTCGAAACCTTCTCTTCGCAGAACGACGACGAGCGAGTCGCGGATCGCCTTCTCGTCGTCCACAATCAGGATTCTCGGATTACCGTCCATCGCCTGACTGCTCCTCTTCGTCTGTCAATGGTTTCAGCGGGATGCGAACGAGAAAGCGGCTGCCCTTTCCTTCGTCACTCCGTACTTCGATGTCGCCGCCGATCCGATGAAGCACCGTGCGCGAAACGGAAAGGCCGAGCCCGGTGCCCTGCCCCCTCGCTTTTGTCGTGAAGTACGGCTCGAAGATCCGCTCGAAATGCTCCGCGCGTATCCCATGCCCCGTGTCGGCGAAGGAGACGTGAATCTCATCGTCGTGCAGTTCGGTGCGTATCGCTAGCGTGCCGCCGTCCGGCATCGAGTCCGCGGCGTTCAGCGCGAGGTTCAGGAAGACGGCGAAGAGACGATCCTCGACCGTATTCACGGGAGGCAGGTCCTCGGCGAACTCCGTTTCGACTTTGATCGGACCGAAACGCGCGTCGTAGCGTACGAGCCCGAGAACGGAACGAAGCAGCACGTTCAGATCGACGGCTTGAATCTGCATGGAGAGTGGGCGCGAAAGATCGGCCATGTTGTGAACGATCTCGGAGATGCGATTGATCTGATCCTGGATCATGCGCACTTTCTCCTGCACGGCGGGGTCATCCGAGTCGAGCGCGAGAAGCTGGACGATGGAGTCGATCGCCGTGAGCGGATTCCCGATTTCGTGCGCGACGCCCGCGGCGAGCTGGCCGATCCCGACGAGTTTCTCCTGATGGACGACCTGCGCCTGCGTCTCGTAGAGGGAGTCGGTACGCTGGCGGATCTTCTCCTCCATCCC
>JABDJQ010000178.1 GCA_013002425.1 Gemmatimonadota bacterium | reverse complement strand
CCGCAGTACGGAGGAGCGTGGATGTCCGGCACGACAGTCGTTCAGGTGCCACGAGACCTTCAGGTTCGTTTTCCTGATCGCTGTATCGAATGCGGCCTTCCCGAATGCCACTCCGGAGTCCCCGTCTGGGGATTCGGGAACAAATGGAGACGGTTCTTCTTCTGGTGGTGGCTCGGAAAGCGGTACAAGGTGGAGATTCCGGCGTGCGAGTTGTGCGGGCCGCGGATCCGTCGTGCTCGCACGCTCCGCGACTGGATGCGCTACGTGGTCCCGATCAGTGCCTCGCTTCTATGGATTCGGATCGCCTCCGCGCTCGGACTTCCCTCGAACATGTTTGCGATCTTCGGTGTCTTCCTGCTCGTTCTCATCATCATGGAATGGCAATTCACGCGGCGTCCCCACTGCGTCGACATCGATATTGCGAACGAACGGGTCTCGTTCGAGTTTCGCGACACCGCCTTTGCCCGCGACTTCGTCCATCTGAATCAAGAGCCGGAAACTGATTAAATCAGGTGCGTGCGATCTCGCCGAGGTCCACATCAGCTACTCCGGATTCCTCGCAGAATCGTTTCCATTCGTCGACTGTAAGGTGGCCCTCTCTTACTTTCGCCAATTCCTGAAACGGATCCGCTGACAGATCCCCTTTCCGCAGTTCAATGGCAAGCCCGGGGCCGGAAACGATCTTCCAGCCTGACCGAATCATCGCCAGGGCGACGCTCGCTGAAAACACGTGGCTCATGTGCAGCTCCGGCGTAATATGGCCCGGGAAGTAGCCCTCGAATCGAGACCGGGCTTTGTCCGGATCAAGCACGTGCCCCGCCACCTCCCCAGACATGATTCCGTTGAGCGGGTCGGCGTGCTGCGCGACCATCGACTTCCAGGCGGGCAGGTAGATCTTCTCCGGAACCTCCCGCCACCCGATGGTCCGAAGCGTTTTGACTGCTTCTTCTCCCGACGACCAGGCAAGAATACGTCTCTCGATTTCGTCCACACTCTCGACGGCTTCGATTGCATCGCCCGATTCGATTTCCCCATCCTCACTGCCTTCTTCCCGAATTCGATCGAGGCGATCCTTCAACGTAGGGTGGCTGTCGTACGGATCGCTGCGGCTCTCCTGCAGTTCCTCCTCGAGAATTCTGGCGGTCTGCTTCTTCACTGCTTCCGATCGAACAAAAGCCTGGAAGCCTTCCGCGATCGGCGGACGGAACCCGGAATTCAACACCGGGGCCACGTCCCCCTGATAATAGGGAATGAAGGCCTGCGCTTCGGAGTGGATCTTCTTAAGGGCGCTCGAAAGGGAGCGTCTGCCGTAAAGCCTGGCCGCCAGGGCGTCGGCGACGAACTCCTGCTGGCGGGAGATGCTCTGCGTGATTCTCATGAACATTTTCCCGTACCACAGGAAGGGGTGATGGAGGATCGATTCCTGTTCCGCCAGATTGGAAACCGTACGGAAGATCGTGGATCGCGCCTTGTGGATCACGGGCCCGAGCATCGTGTCCCCGTGATGGTAGTGTCCGAACTCATGCGCGAGCACCGCCTTGAACTCGTTACGACTGAGCAGCCCCAGAAGCGGGAGGCCGAGCCCCATGACCCGCCGGCTTCCAATCCCGATCCACCCTCCGCGTTGCGCAACCCATGCGTTCACATCCGGGACCACATAGACTTCCGCGGGCGGCTTCTGTTCGGCGGCCTTCGCGACTTCCCGGATCATCGCAAAAAGCTCACCCTCCTGATTCGCAGAAACGCGCGGCCCGGGAGGCAGGAATCGATCGATTCGCGGGAAGATCGAATACAGAATCACCAGGGCTCCGAACCCGGCGAAAAGCACTACCTTGAGATGAACCAGCGTGCCTGTAGTCACATCGACATACGCGATGAGAATCAGAGCGAAAGCGGTTCCCAACGCAATGACATAGAAACCCACAAGAAGGCCGATCGACAGAAGAGCGCGAAGCGTGAAGGACGCATTGGAACTCATCTCACTCTCCAGGCGAGGGGTTCAGACTTCAGCGCCAAAATTACAATG
>JABDJQ010000170.1 GCA_013002425.1 Gemmatimonadota bacterium | reverse complement strand
GTATAGCTCCTGCCGCCGCCGCCTCTCCTCTTCGAGGGTGGGGAATCGCCCGAGCCGGTTCCACTCTTCGATCTGTACACCTGTATAGAACCGTACCGTCCGCATCCCGACCGTCGAATAGACGAATACGTCTTCGGCGACATGATTGCGGGCGCTCCAGCCGAGCAGGATCAGCAGCGGGGGGAGCGCCAGCGCGGCGAGCGCGACGGGGCGAACGGGGCGGCGCGTCACGAGGCGGGCGAAGACGAGCAGCCCCGGCGCCAGGATCCACCAGAACGAAAGCGCCGGCTTCACGAGCAGTCCGACGGCGAGCGCGATCCCCGCGAGCAGCGCGGCGTTCGCCGTCCCCTTTCGCCACGCCCGGACGAGAAGCCACGTTGCGAGCGTCACGATCGTCGCGAAAATCGAATCCGGTATCACGAAAGCCGTGATCGAGATGTTCGTCGGCGAGAACGCGAGAACCGCCGCTGCGGCGAGCCCCGCACCGCGACCGCATCTCGCTTCGCGCGCGGCGCGATACACGAACCACGGGCCGAACAGCGAAAGCAGCATCTGCGTCAGGACAATCCCGCGCGGAAGCGCTCCCGCCACGTGAAACGGAAACGCGAACAGCGGGTACCCCGGCGGGCGGTTCAGCACATGACTGCGCTCGGCTCCGAGAAAGCCGCAGCCGCGCGCCAGGCTCTTCGTGATCTCGAGATACGTGCCCGTATCGTTCGTCAGGCTCTTCAGGATCGTCTTCGCCGGAACGTGATCGAGAAACGCCTCGATGAACGCGAGGCGGAGCACGGCCGTAGCGAGAACGATCGCGAGCAGTATCCATCGTGCGTGGGCGCGTGTAATCAAGTTCTGGAGCCTCCTGCGGTCGAACCTAACCGAGGCCTCCGGCCCGGCGCGAGAAAAAATCACGAAAGGGTGCATCCGATTCGATCTTCGCGACGAACTGATGGATGAACCCGTCAGCAGGCGGGTCAGGCGGGAGTGCTGAAACGCCCCATCGGACATACAGCCGAAAACAAAGACACGGACCATTTACGAAAGGAACTGAAAATGAACGGAACGACGAAAATCGCCATCGGACTTGCAGCCGCCCTCGCCCTCGGAAGCGCACCCTTCGCCCTCGCCGGCGATTGTGGAGGCAGCTGGTCCGAGGAAGCGAGCAAGGCCGACTACTCGAATCACGACGCAGCCAGCATCGTCGAAACGGCCGTGAGCGCCGGTTCGTTCACGACGCTGACCGCCGCGCTTCAGGCCGCGGACCTCGTGGG
>JABDJQ010000166.1 GCA_013002425.1 Gemmatimonadota bacterium | reverse complement strand
GCGTCCGACTCCTCGAAGATATCGGGCTTGAGAGCCGTCTCTTCCCGCACTCCCGCGCGTTCCCACGCGATCGACAGTTCCTCGCCGATGTCCTGCTGCAGGGCCAGTCGCAGATCGCTCCAGCGCGCGATCGATTCCGTTCCGATCCGTACGATCCGGTCGCCCGAGAGCATGCCGGCTCGATCCGCCGCTCCGCCGGGAACGACATTGCCGATCACGGGGGGTGATTCCGGCTGGATCCCGATCAGGGACGCGTCTCCGAGCGTGAGAGAGAGTTCGACCGTGCTCCCGCCCCGGGTCACGAGGATCGGCAGGGCTTCGTCCTTGCGCGCTACGATCGCCTCCGCGAGTTCGGTGAAGTCGGCGACCGGCTCGCCGGCAACGGCCGTGATCCTGTCGCCGCGCTGGATGCCGGCGCGTTCCGCCGGCGTATCGGGCAGCACCCAGCCGATTTCGGTGGAATAGACGGGCATGCCGTACGTGAAGTAGAGAAGGGCATAGACGACGATCGCGAGGATGATGTTCGCGACCGGTCCCGCGAGAATCACGGCGCTTCGCACCGGCACGCTCTTCTTATGGAAGCGCCACGGTTCGTCGCCGCCCTGATCGTCCGGCTCTTCGCCCGCCATCTTGACGTAGCCGCCGAACGGGATCCACGAGACCTTGTATTCCGTCTCCCCTCGCGTGAACCCGAAAATCTGCGGTCCGAATCCGATCGAGAATGCCTCGACACGGATCCCGGATCGCTTCGCAACCCAGAAATGCCCGAGTTCGTGAAAGAAGACGAGAATCCCGATTACGAGTATCGGGGCGAGTAAAGACATCATGCCAGGCTCCTAAAAATGCGCGGTTCGTCCGGTGCTCTCACGCACCGGCCGCTGTTGTAATGCGATGCGCGACACGCTCGCGGGCTTCACGATCGGCGCGGAGTATATCTTCCAGTGTCGGTTCCTTGACCGCTCTCGTTTGATCGAGCGCCTCTGCGACGAGATCGGGAATCCCGCCGAGCAGGATCCTCTCGTCGAGAAAAGCGGCGACGGCGACTTCGTTGGCCGCGTTCAGGGCCGCAGGGTGCACGCCCCCCTCTTACGCCGCACGGAATGCCAGCGCGAGGCACGGGAAACGTTCGAGATCCGGTTCTTCGAAATGAAGACCGGAGAGGGCCGCGAGCTCGAAGCGGCCGGGCGCTTCCCACCGTTCCGGATACGACAGAGCATATCGGATCGGGTGGGCCATGTCCGTTTCACCGAGCTGAGCCAGATAGGATCCGTCTCGCAGTTCGACCATCGAGTGCACGATGCTCTCGGGGTGAACGACCACCCCGATCTTATCGGCGGAAAAGCCGAACAGATGCATGGCTTCGATGACCTCGAGACCTTTGTTCATCAATGTAGCCGAATCGACGGTGATCTTCGGGCCCATTTCCCAGGTCGGGTGGTTCAGCGCCTCCGCCCGCGTGGCATTCCGAATACGATGCATCGTCGCTTCACGAAACGGCCCTCCCGACGCGGTCAGTACGAGCCGGGAGACTTCACCCGGAAGGCGCCCTTCCATGCACTGATGAAGCGCGGAATGCTCGCTGTCGATCGGGATCAACTCCGTTCCCGTTCGCGCCGCTTCGCGCATGACGGGCTCACCCGCAACGACGAGGCTCTCCTTGTTGGCGAGCGCGATGCGCTTCACGCGGCCCATGGCCGCCAGCGTCGTTTCGAGCCCCGCCGCCCCCACGATCGCGTTGATCAGCACGTCCGCTTCGAGCTCTTTCATGAGCGCCGCGATTCCGGCCGCTCCCCTGTAGAACTTCGTCTTGTCGCACGGATTGCGCCAGTCTTTCGCCGCGCGCTCGTCGAAAAGCGCCGCAAACGGCGGTTCGTGCTCCGCGACCTGTTCCGCAAGCCGGTCACCGTTTCTTCCGGCAATCAGCGCGGTAAACGTGATTCGGCCTTCGGATTCCGCCGCTACGCGAAGCGTGCTTTCCCCGATCGAACCGGTCGAGCCGAAAAGGGCCACGCGGAGAGGACTATTTGATTGATTCATGAAAGTACCAGCCTTAAATATATGTACGCGAACGGCGTGGCGAAGAAGATCGCGTCGAAACGATCGAGCACGCCGCCGTGCCCCGGAATCCATGTCGCGGAGTCCTTGACGCCCGCCTGACGCTTCAGAACGGACTCGCACAGATCTCCTGCCTGCCCGAGAACGCTCGCGCCGAACGCGAGCATCAGGCAGTGCGCGAGCGGTAACTCCGGAAGGAACCAGACATGAGCGAGCCATCCTCCGAGAAGCGCCCACACGAGGCCTCCCAGGGATCCTTCCACCGTCTTTCTGGGACTGATCACCGGAGCGAGCGGCGTACGTCCGATCCATTTCCCCGTGAAATAGGCGCCCGTATCCGTCCCCCATGTCGCGAGGAAGACGAGAAAGAGCAGAGCGGCGCCGGTTTCCATGCCCGTGCCGCGCGCATCGGGAAGGGCGCGAATCAGCAGCATGTGCGCGGGCAGATACGCTGCGTAGAAAAGCGCGAACACGACTTCACCGCCGATCCGGGCCGCGGATGGCGCGCGCGTGACGAGCAGCGAGAGGAAGAGAAGCAGAAAGAAGATCGTGAAGAACGGCAGAAGGAGCGCGCCCGTGTCGCGCGCGAGGATCGCGGCCAGCACCGCGGCCGACACGATTCCGAACGCAAGATAAGGCCGGGCGGGAGCGCTCAGCAGGTTATACGTTTCCGCCGTAGCGAGAACGACGATGGCGCCGACAAGGAACGAGAACGGCAGGCCTCCGGCGCGCACGATCCACACGAAGAGGGGCAGGAATACGACGGCAGACAGAACCCTTGCTGCAAGTGATCCGGCGCTACGCTTTTTCGGGGACGGGGTCGACATGGCCGAAGCGGCGGTCTCGTTCCTGGTAGTCGAGGATGGCACGATAGAAATGCTCCGATCGGAAGTCGGGCCACAAGGTTCGAGTAAACGTAAGTTCCGCGTACGCCAGCTGCCAAAGATAGAAATTCGAGATTCTGCGCTCTCCGCTGGTCCGGATCAACAGATCAGGATGCGGAAAGGCGGCGGTGTATAGATGCCGCTCGAACATCGCCTCGTCTATTTCGTCCGGCTGTATCTCGCCGCGTTTCACCTTATCCGCGATTGCGCGGGCCGCATCGGCGATCTCGGCCTTACCACCGTAGGAGAGCGCGAGAATCAGATCGAGCGTCGTGTTCTCCGCGAGTTCATCCTGCGCCTTCTGCAGCGTGCGAAACACACCGGCGGAAAGATCCTCGGTTCGTCCGACGACATGCAGTCGAACGCCGTTCTTATGAAGTTCGGGAACCTCGCGCGGTATGGTCTCGACGAGAAGGCGCATGAGAGCGCTGACTTCAGCCGGGGGGCGACCCCAGTTCTCGATCGAGAACGTGAAGAGCGAGAGAACCTCCACGCCGACCGAAGCGGCGGCGCGCACGCTCTCGCGAACCGATTCGACCGCCGCGCGGTGCCCGAAGATACGCTGCAGGCCGCGGCCTTTGGCCCAGCGGCCGTTGCCGTCCATGATAATGGCGACATGGCGCGGTATGTTCCCGTTCGCGAGAACCCGCTCCTGCAAGGCTTTCGGATCGACGATATGGTCGGACACTCCGGCGCCCCTAGACTTCCATGACCTCCGCCTCTTTCTTGCTCACGAGGCGGTCGATTTCATCGGTGAACTTGTCCGTGAGCTTCTGTACGCTTTCCTGCTCGCGCGATGTTTCGTCTTCGCGCAGGGTTCCGTCCTTCTCGAGCTTTTTGAGGCGGTCGTTGGCGTCGCGACGCACGTTCCGTACCGCGATCTTGCCGGCCTCCCCCATCTTCTTCACGAGCTTGCCGAGCTCTTTTCTGCGGTCCTCGGTCAGCGCCGGAATCGGAATACGCACGACGGTGCCGTCGTTCGTCGGGTTCAAGCCCAGAGACGATTTCTGAATCGCTTTCTCGATCTCCGCGATCGCCGTCCGGTCGAACGGCTGCACGACGATCAGCCGCGGCTCCGGCGCCGATACGTTGGCCAGCTGCTTGAGCGCCGTCGGCGTCCCGTAGTAATCGACCTTGATCCCGTCGAGCAGACCGGGGTTCGCCTTCCCCGTTCGAATCGACGCGAGTTCACGTGCGAGGCTGTCGCCGGCCTTGCGCATTCTATCTTCGGTGTCGCTGAGCAGTTCTGCTACTTCGGACATCGGCTATCCTCCTTCAGTATCGTTTACGACCGTACCGATCGCCTGGCCTTCGAGGAGCTGCATGAGCCTTCCCTCGCCCATACGAAAGACAACGATCGGGATGCGATTGTCACGACAAAGAGCAAATGCCGTGGCATCCATCACCCTGAGGTCCCTTCTGAGAACATCATCGTAAGTAATAGACGAGAAACGAGTTGCCGTCGAGTCTTTTTCGGGATCAGCGGAGTAGACGCCATCGACCCGCGTAGCCTTCAAGAGCACGTCCGCTTCGATTTCACACGCCTTCAGCGCGGCCGCGGTATCCGTCGTGAAGTACGGATTCCCGGTCCCCCCCGCGAAAATGACGGTACGGCCTCTGGCAAGCAGCGCCACGGCCCGCTTCTGCACGAAGTCCTCGGCCACTCCCGGGACCTTGAGGGACGAGACGACGCGGGTCTCGAGCCCGGCGCGCTCGAAGGCGTCTCCCAGTGCGAGCGAGTTGATCACGGTTCCGAGCATTCCCATGTGGTCCGCCCGGGTGCGATCCATGTCTTTTGCAATACCGGAAAGACCCCGGAAGATATTCCCGGCGCCTACCACGACGCCGACCTGGATGCCCCGGTCGACGACGGCACGCACCTCGCGCGCTGTCGCGGTCAGGATATCAGGATCAATCCCTTTCTTGCTGTCTCCGGCGAGCGACTCGCCCGAGAGCTTGAGCAGGATTCTGGAATACGGGAGATCCACGGTCTAGTCGACGCCCAGCTGAAAGCGGGCGAAGCGGCGTACGACGATGTTCTCGCCGAGCTTGGCCACCGCTTCCGTGACGAGCGTTCCGACCGTCTTCTTGTCGTCCCTGACGAAGGGCTGCTCGAGGAGCACGCGCTCCGCGAAGAACTTCTCCATCCGGCCGACGATCATCTTCTCGATTACGGCTTCCGGCTTGCCGGACTCGCGCGCCTGTTCGGTCAGGAATTTCTTTTCCTTCTCGATCAGTTCCTCCGGAATGTCCTCGCGGCGTACGCCGATCGGAGACGGGTCGCTTGCCGCTATGTGCATCGAAATGTCTTTCAGCATGTTCTGGAAGTCGTCGGTCTTGGCGACGAAGTCCGTCTCGCAGTTCACTTCGAGCAGTACGCCGACGCGACCGCCCGGGTGAATGTAAGACCAGACCAGGCCTTCGTTCGCGGCTCGGCCGGCTTTCTTGGCCGCCGATGCCACGCCGGACTTCCGCAGTTCTTCCATGGCCTTCTCCAGATCGCCTCCGGACTCGGACAAAGCCTTCTTGCATTCCATGAAACCGGCGCCGGTTCGGTCGCGCAGTTCTTTCACCTGTGAAGCAGTGATGCTCATGGTTCTCATCTCCTCGAATATCGTATGTGCTGATTCGTTCGGTACGCTCGAGCGGGACCCCGCCGAAGCGGGGCTTCCGGAGTGTTACGCTTTGGCCGAAGCCGCTTCCTTCTTCGGATCTTTTTCCTGCGCCGCGGCCTCTTCCGACTTCTTCTTCTTCAGCATTTCGCGCTCTTCGCGAATGGCGTCGGTAAGCGTCTGCGTAATGAGGCGGATCGAACGGATCGCATCATCGTTGGCAGGGATCGGATAGTCGATCGGGTCCGGATCCGAATTCGTGTCGACGAGTCCGACGACAGGAATATTGAGGCGATTGGCCTCTTTGATCGCAAGGTGTTCCTTGCGTGTATCGACGACGAAAATCAGCCCCGGCAGCTCGCGCATCTTGCGGATTCCGCAGACGACTTTATCGAGCTTGGCGGCTTTCTTGTCCATCAGCATCCGCTCTTTCTTCTCGAAGAGCTCGAACTTGCCGTCCTCTTTCATCTTGTCGAGCTCGTCGAGGTGGTCGGCGCGCCGGCGGATCGTCTGAAAGTTCGTGAGCATGCCGCCGAACCAGCGTTCGTTAATATAGAACATGCTGGAGCTCTCGGCGCATTCCGTGACGATGTCTTTCGCCTGACGCTTGGTCCCGACGAAGAGCACGGAACGTCCCTGACGGATCACTTTGCGAACGGCCTTTTCTGCTTCTTCGAGCATCGCCGCGCTCTTATAGAGATCGATGATGTAGATGCCGTTTCTTTCCATGAAGATATACGGCTTCATTTTCGGATTCCAACGGCGGGTCTGATGTCCGAAATGGACGCCTGCCTCGAGCAGGTCTTGTACGGTAACTGAACTCAACGGATGCCTCCTGTTCGGTTTTTCCTCCATTCCCGTCATCCCGTACGCCACCCCTTGCGGGGACCGGGCGCGTGGTCGGGGAATGTGTGTTTCGAGATTCTTCTCGGTCTTGCTGACCGTATGCGACCGGTTTAACGCTTCGAGAACTGGAAGCGTTTGCGAGCACCGGCAAGGCCGTACTTCTTACGCTCTTTCTCTCTGGCGTCACGCGTAAGCAGTCCGGAAAGGCGAAGGGTCTTGCGAAGCGACTCGTCCGACAGCACGAGAGCGCGGGCGATGCCGAGGCGGATCGCGCCGGCCTGTCCCGTCATGCCCCCGCCGTTCACATGGGCGATCATGTCGTAGTTTTCCGCAAGATTGACGGCCTGGAACGCTTCTTCCACCGCGGTCACATGCGTGGGACGCGGAAAGTATTCCTGGATCGGCCGACCATTCACCATTCTCTGCCCGGAACCGGGAACGAGACGCACGCGCGCGGTCGAAGTCTTTCTCCGTCCGGTCGCGTCGTAATTCGGTGACGAACTCAACTCTGCCTCCTTAGACACTCAACGGTTCAGGCCGCTGAGCCTTGTGCGGATGATCCGAACCGGGATAGACGCGCAGCTTCTTGAGAAGGCGGCGGCCCAGACGGTTCTTCGGAAGCATTCCCTTGACG
>JABDJQ010000162.1 GCA_013002425.1 Gemmatimonadota bacterium | reverse complement strand
TCGTCCGAGAGCCCGGAGGTATCGATTCCGGCCAGGGACAGATATCGTTCATAAGGATGGGACATGATTTCCTTTCGGGGGCGGTCATGGTCGGGCGGCAGCCCGGTACCCGGCGTTCTGGATCTGTTTCAGGTGTAATAGTGAAGTATATCTGTGGGGTGGATACGATACAACCCCGGGGGAGGGCCCCGGTGGCAGGGGGCCATTGGCCGCGCCGCGGGCAGCGCCGTGGGGCGGTTTCGCTACTGAATCGGCTTCCGCAGGCCCAGCGTGAACGTGCCCGCGGGGGTGATTCCGGCCGACCGTTCCTCGGTTTCCACTTCGACGTTCCAGCCCATCAACGTTCCGCGCGACTCGAAGACCAGGTCTACGATCTGCAGATGGAACGAGCCGCCCGACCGGCAGGTCGAGAAGTCCGCTTCCTGCATTTCGGACGGAATCTCGAATCGGTACGTTCCGTCGAGCGTCAGCGGGCAGAACCAGAAAGGCATCCCGGTGGATGCGATCTGGTCCGAAACGGCGATCGCGACCGGCACGGAGGCGTCGTCCGTCCCGTCGTTGTTTTCGTCGTAGTGGAGCGTGATGGCGAGGTCGCCCGGGCTTTCATGCAGCACTTCGACCTCGAGCGTCACTTTTTCGATCGGCCCGGCGGAAGTCGTCCGGATCGATCGGGTCTTCGTGCCCTCTGCGGACGCGGAAAGAGAGCATGGGAGTTCACTCGGCGTTCCGGCGTTCAAAGCGGCGCCCGCTCCCGGGCCGGCGCCCGCTCCCGGGCCGAAGCCCGTTCCCGGGCCGGGGGCCCAGAACAGGAGGCCTGTCAGCATGAAGCAGGGTATCAGGTTACTCATCGCGTCCTCCTTGCGGATTCGCCAGGATTCGAGATCCCGGCAGAGGGTCGCGATGCAGGCGCCTCGTTCCCGACCGTTATGATGTCGGGAAGGGCGTGGAAACAAAGGGCCCCCTGTCGGGGCGAACCAAGGCACTTTCAACATAGAAGCGTTCGGGCGCAGCGCCCATAGGTATGACTACTTATGTGTTTCGGTTTATGATCGGAAGGAAGATGGAATATTGCAGGAAGGGCGCGCGACGATACGGTCCAGGCCCCTTCAAACAGGGACTTACAATGAAAGGTAAGACATGAAACTCCAGGACGCGCGCGCGCTGATCACCGGTGGCAGCGAAGGAATCGGTCTCGGCATCGCCCGGGCGATGAAAGCCAGGGGAGCACAGGTGGCGATCATGGGCCGGAGCAAAGAGAAGCTGAGCAAAGCGGCGGAAGATCTCGGCGTGCTGGCGCTGCAGGGCGATGTCAGCCGGGAAGCCGACGTGAAGCGCGTGGTCGCTTCGGTCGTCGAGTCGTTCGGCGGGATCGACATTCTCGTCAACAACGCCGGCTACGGTTACTTCGCCCCGCTCACGGACCTCGACACGGCGGAGTTCGAGAAGCTGTTCGCCACGAACGTAACCGGCGCCATGCTCGTGGCCCGGGAAGTCGCGCCGCATTTCATCGCGCAGGAACGCGGCCATCTGATCAACATCTCGTCTACCAGCGGTCTCGGCGGGGGCAGGAACAGCACGGCGTACAGCGGTTCGAAGTTCGCGCTGCGCGGCATGACCGAATGCTGGCGCGCCGAACTGCGCCCCCACAACGTGCGCGTGACGCTGGTCAACCCGAGCGAAGTGCAGACCCCGTTCTTTTCCAAACTGGGGCACGAACAGGTTCTCTCGGAGAAGAAGCTGCGCCCGAGCGAAATCGCCGACGCCATCGTGGGCGCCCTGGAGATCGACGACCGCGGGTTCATCCCCGAGTTTTCGGTCTTCGCGACGAATCCGTTCTAGCAGAGAATCGCAGAAGCGAAGGGAGGCATCATGAGCGAGAAGAGAACGGTAAGGCTTGCCGATTCCATCGAACTTCCGCTTGTCGGGTTCGGCACGTATCTGATCACGAACGAAGATGCGGAGGCTGTCGTGACCAGCGCGTTTCGCGCCGGCTACCGGCACATCGACACGGCCGAGGGATATCAGAACGAAGAAGGAGTCGGGCGCGCGATCAAAGCGGCGCGGACGGATCTCGGGCTCTCGCGCGAGGAGATCTTCATCACGACGAAGCTCTGGCCCGGCAATGCGGAGTGGGGGCAGGAGCCGAAAACGACCGCCACCACGATCGAAGCACTGAACGCGAGTCTGTCGAGGCTCGATCTCGATTACGTCGACCTCTATCTCATTCATGCGCCGTACGACCCCGAACAGCGGCTCGCGCAGTGGCGCGGGCTCGTCGAGCTGAAAGAGCAGGGGAAAGCGCGCGCGATCGGCGTCAGCAACTTCAGCGGGAAACATATCGACGAACTCGTTTCCGCGGGACTTCCGCGCCCTCACGCGAACCAGATCGAACTTCATCCGTGGTCGCAGAAACCGGAACTCGTTTCGTATCTCGAGAAGAACGGGATTCTGCCGATCGCCTACAGCAGTCTGATCCCGCTCTCGACCTGGCGCGCGGCCGAAGGACAGAAGAGCGCGAAGACGGAAGCCATGAAAGCCGAAGGGGAGAGCGCCGACTTTCCTTTTCGTGCGATGGCGAAGAAGTACGGTGTTTCGGAGGCGCAGGTTCTGCTTCGGTGGGCCGTGCAGAAGGGCTATCCGGTTCTGCCGAAGAGCACGAACACGGAACGGCTCGAGAAGAACTTCGATCTCTTCTCGTTCGCGATCGACGACGCGGACATGAGCGCCATCAGCGGGATGGATCGCGGCGACGGCGTCGCGTGGAGCTCGGGCGACCCGACCCGGGTCGCATAGCGGCGCGGACGGAAGTTTTTCGGACCCGCTCGAAATCGACTTCATCAGATGTCGCCGCCGGACTTCAGGGCCCCGCGCAGAGATGCGCGGGGCTTTTTTTGTCCTCCGCAAGCCCCGAGTAGGTAAAAACCCGGACGAATTCGTCCTGCCGTCGGAACGCGTGGGCCAGGCTTGCCCTCCCGGTCTAATGGTTTGTCCCTACCGGTCGACGGTTTGAATGTACCCGGGCATTCAAACAGGAACGGAAGGCTCTCATGGTCCGGTCGGAACACAGCCAGCTTGCAACCAGTCCTTCGAAAGACACGCTTCGGATTCTTCTGGTCGAAGACAGCAGAACGGACGCCATGATCTCCCGCAAGGTCCTCGAGTCGCGTGCGGGCGGTTACGAAGTCGACTGGGCTCGATCGCTCCAGGAAGCCCGCGAACGCCTGCAGTCAGAACTCCACTTCGATTTGATTCTGCTCGATCTCCACCTCGGCGATTCCAA
>JABDJQ010000138.1 GCA_013002425.1 Gemmatimonadota bacterium | reverse complement strand
GACCCGCACCTGCAGCGTCAGTTTGAAAGCCGCCGCCACGAGCGCCGCGATCACGTAGATGTGGGGGTAGTAGAGCGTCGAAAGAAACGTCGACGTTACGACATACCCGATCATGCTCGCCATGAGTGCAAGGCTGAGGTAATCGACGTACTCCCTCTCTTCCGGAGGGACTTTGATCCGTCTCATGAGTCGTACGGCCCGCATCGAAACGAGAAAGAGCCCTCCGTAGAGAAAGAGCCCGATTGTTCCCATTTCCGCCATGAGCTGCGGAAGCGTGCCGTGAAGCGCCCGCCCCCATTTCTGATTCGCGTTCGGTACGTCCATGTAGATCGGCAGCAGGAAACCGCAGTTCGCGGGGCCGACGCCGATCAGCGGATGTTCCGCGTACATGCGGAGTCCCGCTTTCCAGTATTCTCTGCGCAGATGCGCCGTTCCCTGGTCCGTGTTCTTGATCGATCCGATCTCTTCATAGTACTCGGCAGGCGCGAGAACGGCCACGACGATGATCATGAAGACGAGGATCGCCGCGTTCCGCATCTTGTTCGGCGATACGAGCCACATGAATCCCAGCGTGGCCGCGATGCCGACGAATCCGCCGCGCGACATCGTGAGCATGATCGACGTCAGGATGAGGGCCGCCGCCATTCCCCAGAGGGTTTTTCCTTTTCGAGAGAGCGTGCGCTGCAACGAAAAGAAGACGAACGGAAAGATGACGATCAGCGCGAGCGCGAAGTCGTTTTCGTCGCCCAGAAAGCTCGAACCGACGTACCCCGTCGTTCCCCCACCCGTCACGAAGTTCCTGATGCCCTTGAAGCACAGATAACAGTGCGCGATCACCATGATTCCGATCACATAGCGCATGCGATCGAAGGAATCGATCAGGTTCAGGATCAGGAACGAGAACATGACCGTGGTCAATGTGCCGCGGAAGAACTGGAACGCCCAGTAGTTGTTGGACGACGTGAAGATACTGATGAACATGAGCACGAGAATGCCGGTCAGGAACGACATGCCGGACGACCAGTGCAGGCGCCGCTTCGAGTCGAAGATCACAGAGAGCATGAACAGCGCGAACGCGCCGGCCGATGTCACGAGCGGAAGGTGAAGCGGTTTCAGCGCCCCCAGATTGTCCTGCGGCCGGAAATACGTGAACACGAATACGAGCAGCAGCGAAAGGAACGGATTGCGCAGCACGGCGATCGTCACGAGCAGGCCGGGAATGAGGCCGAGCGCGAGCACGATGCTCATCTCTCCCGGCATCTCCGTGAAATAGAGGCCGACCACGGCCGCGATAAGCAGCCCCAGAAGAAGAAGGACGGCAGGCCAGATCGTACGGGGCGGACCCGATGGCGAAATCATGCGCGGCAGGCTCATGGAATTCTCCGCACGAGGATCGGACCGAGCCGGTTCGTGATCGCGAGCGGAAGCCGCTTCCATGTTTCCACGGCCAGCCTCAGTTTCGGGCTTGCCGTGTTGCGCTGCGGAGGTACGTCGATCTTCAGGAGATCGTAATGCCAGTAGCAGGGAACTTCCTCGCACCCCCACTGCTTCTTGAAGCGATGCGTTCCGGAGTCGGGCGAGGAACGGCCGAAGTCGAACGTGTCGGTCCCCATCCTGTGCGCCTCCTGAAACGCCTCCCAGTAGAGCAGATGGTTCGGGCACGAGCGGAACCAGGCGCGCAGCGAGGAAGCGCTCGGTACGAGCGCCACGTTCTTGTGCGCGATCAGCAGGGCGGCGCCGACGGGATCTCCGTCCTTCTCGACGAAGACGAATTTCGCGTGATCGGGGAAACGGGCGAGGATCGACGCAAAGAAGTCCATGCCCCAGACCGGTACGCCGAGGTCGCGCATATTGCGTGAGAATACGAAGTAGAAACGGTCGAGTTCTTC
>JABDJQ010000135.1 GCA_013002425.1 Gemmatimonadota bacterium | reverse complement strand
GACTCGAATCGACGTGTTTCTCCCCGCCAGGCTCGAGGGCCTCTCTCGCGCCATCATCCGTCGCGAGATCGAAGCGAAACGCCTCCTCGTAAACGGCCGTCCGGTTCGCAAGAGCTATCCGGTGCAGGCGGGCGATCGCATCCCGCTCGCCTGGTATCACGCGCTTCGCCAGGCCACGATTCTGCCCGACCCCGAAGGCGAACTCGTCGTGATCGAAGAGACGCCGCGCATGATCGCGTTCAACAAACAGCCCGGTCTTCCCACGCTCCCGAAAACCCATCGTGACACGAACGCGCTCGCCTGCAGAATCGTCGCGCGCTACCCGGCGCTCGCTGCTGTCGGCGGCCCGCTCGAAGGCGGGCTCGTGCACAGGCTCGACACGGCGACATCGGGTGTGATCCTCGCGGCCCGCACGCCCGACGACTACGAAGATCTGCGGCTGCTCTGGCGCCTGCATCGCGTGAAGAAAGAGTATGTCGCCATTCTCGACGGCAATCTCGTGCGTTCGCTGAACATCCGAAAAGGAATGGCGCATCAGAGCGGGAAGCGGATGAAGATCGACGCGAACGGTCTCGCGGCGCAGACGTTCGTGACGCCCATCGCGCGCGCGAAGAACGAACGGCGCACGCTGGCCCGGGTCGAGATCCGCGAGGGAAGGCGGCACCAGATTCGCCTTCACACGGCCGACGCGGAGCATCCGGTCTCGGGCGACACGATTTACGGGGGCGGCGAAGAGACAGACCGCCTGCTGCTGCACGCCATCGCGCTCACGCTCACGGTTCCCGGCGACGAAGAGCGCTTCTTCTTCGCGGACCCGCCGGCGGACTTTCTGCACTTCACTGAAAAATGGTTCGGAGGAGACGGGCTCGACGCGATTACGAAACTGCGTTCGCCGTCGGAAAAGTAATCTTGAACTCGGAGCCCTTGCCGAGTTCGGAGGCGACTTCGATCGAACCGCCCTGCGTCTGCATGATGCGCTTCACGAGCGCGAGTCCGAGCCCCACACCGTCCACGCGCCCCGTCTGGAAGCGATCGATCTGGTAGAACTTGTCGAAGACCCGGTCGATATCCTCGGCCGGGATTCCCGTTCCGTTGTCGCGAATCGTGATTTCGATGCGGTCTTCGTCGCGCACGCACGCTTCGATGCCGATTTCGGCGTTCTCCCGCGTGTTGAACTTGACGGCGTTCTCGATCAGGTTGTCGAGCACCATGCGCAGCAGCGCGAAGCGAAACTGCACCGACTTCGCGGTATCTTCGATGTCGAGAGTGAGCGCGAACGCACGCTGCCGCTCTTTGCGCGCCACGTCGTTCACATACGCATTCAGGAATTCGGAAAGCACTTCCACGGAGGTGTCGAGTTCGGCCGCGATCGTGGGCGTGGCGAACGAAAGCAGTTTCTCGATCAGCTTCTCGAGCTCTTTCGCGCCCCCCCGAATCTCCTTCAGGGCTTCGGCCTGGTCCTCGTTCAGATCGCCGGTTCCCGGATCCCCGAGCATCTCGGAGTTCGCCATTACTATGGCAAGCGGCGTGCGCAGTTTGTGCGAAACGGTCGACAGGAAGTCGTTCATCATCGATTCGCGCTGGCGGCTCTGCGTGTAGTCGCGCAGAAAGAGCATGATGATCTCGTTCCCGCCGTTCGGGTCGCGCCACTTGCGAACGAACGCGTTCAGCGTGAGTCCGGGAAGCGGTCCCTTTTCGATGCGGTGGATCTGAAATCGCACTTCGTCGGTGCTCTCGCTCTCGAGAATGCCGCGGCTCAACGTAGGCGTATAAGTGGTATAGAGATGTTCGAGCAGGCGCATTCCGCCCACGCTCTTGCCGACGAGGTCGAGGTACTTGCGCGCGCGGTAGTTGATGTCGTCGACGGTCCAGTCGGGGCCCAGAATGACAACGCCGTCGCTCGACTCCTTCATGAGCGCGCGACAGATCCGGCGATACGGGTCGCCCTGCACCTCCGGCCGCAGACGTGATTCTATCCAGGTCATGTTCACAGGTCCTTCCAATCAAAATATCGGTAAGTTCCCTAATAACATGAATCTAGGTCCGAAGGGCCCGCGAGGGCACCGCGGGGCGTACCTCGGTACACGGGGGACATTTTGACTCTTTCCGTTGCGAGAGGTTGTTGTTATCATTACGACTTAGCTGGAATTCTGGACGATTTTCATAACGTCAGCGAAAGGAGAGCCGAATGTCGGGAAGCTTTGCCGACACCCTGAAAGGGTGGGAAGGTAGCCCTGTTACGGTCGTGAATCCGCAGAGTTTTCGTCGCGGCGCCATCACGGACGCCATCGACCTGGAAACGTTCGAAGCCAAGCTCGTGAGTGTCGGCGGCGACTACATCGAAGTCGCGTACGAAGCCAAGAAGAAGGGCGAAGTACAGGGAGTGACGCAGTTCATTCCGTTCACGCAGATCCGGCGGGTCAGCGTATGGGGTTCGGAAAACCTCATTCACGTCTAAACGTTTTTCAGCGTAAGCGCGAAGCGCGCGCCCGTTCGACTACCGGTCCTTGAACTCGGGACGGCCCCGTCCGAGCGAGGATAATCCGGTAAGAGCATCCTCCGACGAGAAGATCTCCTCGAGATGGGCGAGTTCCATCTCGAGGCCTTCGTCGAGGGCTTTTCCATCCCCGCCTTCAATCAGTTTTTCCGCGATACGAAGCGCGATCGGCGCCTTCGAAGCGATTTTCTTCGCCGTTTTCTGCAGCGCGGCGTCATCGCCCGGGTCCGCCTTGCCCGCGAAGATCTCCATGGCCGTGTGCGCGCTCAAGTATTTCGTCACCCCTGCAAACTGAGGGGGCGCAGGCTTCACCGCGCGCTCTTTCGGCGCCGGTTTCTGCGCGAGTTCGCGAATTTTCGCGTCCACCTGGTCGCGCGGCACGAAGTGATCCGCGAGCCCGATCGCGACCGCGGTCTTTCCGTCGATCATCTGGCCCGTATACACGAGGTATTTGGCCATCGCGACGCCGATTCTCTCTCGCGTGCGCTGCGTCCCGCCGAGGCCGGGATAGATGCCGATGCCCGTTTCGGGGAAACCGAACATGCCGCGGTCGGTCACGACGATTTCGTCCGCGCAGAGCGCCAGTTCGCTGCCGCCGCCGAGCGAAAGACCGTCGACCTTCGCAATGATCTGTTTCTTCGAGCGGTCGATGCGCTTCAGCAGGTCCTGCCCGGCGCGCGTGAATTCCTGAATGCGGTCGAGGCGCTTCGCCTTGATGTTCTTCACGAAGTAGCGAATGTCCGCGCCCGCCACGAACGCTTTTCCCGAGCCGTCGAGCACGATCGTCTTCACGTCGCGCAGCTTCTCCGCTTCGTCGAACCGCTGCGCCAGCTGCCGCACCACTTCTTCGTTCAGCGCGTTCATCGCGTCGGGGCGCCGGATCGTGATCGTGGCGATTCCGTCGTCGACAATCAGAGTCACGACTTCGAACGTGAACGGCGTGTCGATCTCGGCGCGTTCGTCGAGCACCGTCGCCGGCGGCAGATCGTAGCGCGCGCGGAGCGCGTCGACGCTCGACTTCATCTTCGCGAGTCCGACGATGTTCGCGAGTTCGAACGGACCCTTCGCCCAGCGGAGACCTACGCGCGCGCCGATGTCCGTGTCTTCGATCGACCCCACTTTTTCTTCCACGAGCTTCGCCGCGACGTACACGGTAACGGCGAGGAGGCGGTCGCCGATTTCCGCAAAGCCGTCTTCTTCGATCTCGCCGTCGAGCGACCAGTTTTCGCCCTTTTCCACCTGGCCGGCAAGACCGCGGGCGGGCGCGTAGAAATCGCCGAGTTCTTTTCCGAGCGTCGTCGCGGCGTGAAACGCGATCGGAACACCCGTTACGTTCATGAGCTCGAACGGACCCATGCCGATCCGGAACGCTTTCTTCGCCGCCGCGTCGATCGTCGCTTCGTTCCCCTTGCCCTCTTCGAGCAGGCGAACGGCTTCGTTCAGCCACGGCACGAAGTAGCGATTGACGACGAAACCGGGCGCGTCTTCGGAATGAATGGGCGTCTTCCCGATCATCTCCTGCAGCGACCAGGCGCGCTTGTACGTGGCGTCAGAGGTTCCCTTCGCCGGGATGACTTCGACGAGACGGTTCTTGGCCGGATGATAGAAGTAGTGAAGGCCGACCACGCGGTCCGGCCGCTTCGTCGCGTCGGCTAACGACTGCACGTGAAACGAAGACGTGTTCGTCGCGAGAATCGTATCCGGGCCGCACGCCTTGTCGAGATCGCGAAACAGCTTGCGCTTTACGGCCAGATCTTCGAAGACCGCTTCGATCACGAGGTCCGCGTCCGCGATCTCCGCGAGGTCGTGCGTCCCGGTTACGCGCGCCTGGATCTCCTCGGCCTGCCCGGCGCGAAAGATGCGGCGCTCCACGCCCTCGGCAAGCGTGGTCTTGATTCGCTCGAGACCTGCGGCCACGGCAGCTTCGTTCAGGTCGACGAGAACCACCGGAATCCCCTCGGTCGCGATCTTCTGCGCGATTCCGCTCCCCATGTTGCCGCCGCCGACAACGGCGACCTTGTTCCATTGCGTCTTCCCTGACACGTGCG
>JABDJQ010000131.1 GCA_013002425.1 Gemmatimonadota bacterium | reverse complement strand
GCGCAGTCGCCCGGCCACCCTTCCGGCAACTGGGCGGCCGAACTCACAGGCCGCAAGCTCACGTATTTTTTCACGCGAACGGGCTACACGGAAGAGGACTATATCTGGCTCTGCGCGGACGGCCGCTTTTATCACAGCATGCAGGGAGGCGGATTCGGCGGTGGTGCGAGCGGCGCGTTCGCCTCTTCGAACGGGGGGCGCTGGTCCGCGTCGGGTGGAGCGGGCGCAGGTGCGCTCACGCTGCAATACAATGACGGGCAGTCCGCGACGTATGCGCTTTCGCTCGAAGGTACGAAGCTCTTTCTGGACGGGAAGCGATATTTTCGAGAGGCCACCGACTGCCGCTGAGGAGAATTGCATGAGAATTTCGTAAGACAGATCAAAACGCCCTGTTCGTGATCCGTAGAGAGCAGCGAAGGCCCAGCACAGCCCTCGCGTGGGGGATCTGCCCGCGCGAGTCCAATCGCCACTCACTTCGGAGGCACTCATGCGCAATCCCCGCAGCAATCCCGCAGACACCGTTCTCACAGGAATTCGGATGATCGCGATTCTCCTCGCCTGTTTCTTCGCAGCCACGCTCGTAGCAGGCGGGTCGGAGGCGAGCCGCATCGCTCCCGAAACGGCGCCGCAGGCTTCGTTCGAGCCCGCCTGGGAGATCGATCCCTGGATTCGCGAGGCCCGATCGGGCGCGGCGCAGGTTCACCCCGCTTCACATCCGGCGCGGATTCATCTCGCTTCGGGTTACACGATCGACCCCGGCGCTCCCGATCCGCTCGGCGCGGTGCCGGCAAGCCGCAAGACGGACGCGCCGACAGGCACGGAGCGGGGGCACTTCCTCGTGCAGTTCGACGGCCCGATTACGCAGGACGACAAAGACCGCATCGAGCGTGAGGGCGGCCGCGTTCTGTTCTACGTTCCCGAATATGCGCTGCTGATCGAGGCGGCCGGCGACGACTTCGAACGGATCGCGGACGTGTCGCGCGTGCGCTGGAGCGGCCACTTCGCGCCCGCGTTCAAGATGAGCGACAGAATCCCGGCGCACGCCAAAGGGATGAGCGAGCTTTCGGTTCTGCTGTTCGAAAGCGGATCGATGGAACTCGTGAAATCCGAAGTCGAGCGTCTGGGCGGTTCGATTCGGGAAGAGTCGGACAACGGAATCAACAAACTGTTTCGGATCGAAATGGACGCTGCGCGCGCGGCGGAGCTGGCGAAGCTCGAAGCGATCGCCTGGATCGAGCCGTACGTCGCGCCGCAGCTCCTGAACGACCTTTCGCAGTGGGTGTGCCAGACCGATGTCGTGGACGATCGACGAGTCTGGGACATGGGAATCCGCGGGGCGGGACAGGTCGTCAACGTGCTCGACAGCGGCCTCCGCACGACGCATCTGCAGTTTCTCGATTCGAGCGTGCCGCTTCTCGACTTCGGCGATTACCCCACGCATCGCAAGGTCATCGCGTACAAGAAGTCGACCGAGTCTCCGAACATCCTTTTCGGTGACGAAGGGATCAACGTCTGGCACGGCACGCACGTGTCCGGCACCGCGGCGGGCAGCGACGACCCGAACGGGGACCCCGACCTTCGCGACGGTGTCGCGCCGGACGCGAAGATCTACTTCCAGGACGGCGGCGGGCCCCAGGAGGGGATCCTGCTGCAGGTCGATCTGAACAACGTCTTCATTCACCCGTACAACGGAAACGCCGGCGGCGTCGCCCGCATCAGCAGCAACAGCTGGGGCGGTTCGGTCGCCGGCGCGTACGATCTTTTTTCGATGACGGCCGATCAGTTCATGTACGAACATCCCGACTTCCTTCTCTGTTTCGCGAACGGGAACGACGGTTCGCCGATGACGGTCGGAAGCCCGGCGACCGCGAAGAACGTGCTCTCGGTCGGCGGTACGCAGAACGGCACGAGCGCGAGCCTGATCTACAGCTCGACAAGCCGCGGTCCGACCGCGGACGGCCGCTTCAAGCCGACAATCTGCGCACCCGGCCAGAGCGTCTGGTCTGCGAACGGCGGAACCGACGCGGCGTACTGGCCGCTTTCGGGAACGAGCATGGCCACGCCGGGCGCGGCGGGGAGCGCGGCGCTCGTGCGACAGTATCTGACGGACGGCTGGTATCCGACCGGCGCGCCGGTTCCCGCGAACGCGATCGCGAATCCTTCGGCGGCGCTTGTAAAGGCGATGCTCGTGAACAGCGGGCAGAACGACGTTGCCGGTTTCACTTCGCCCGATTTCAACATCGGCTGGGGACGCGTGACGACCGATGACGTGCTCACGTTCCCGGGCGACTCGCGCAAACTCGCGGTGGTCGATCACTCGCAGGGGCTTCTGACCGGCGAGTACGTCGAGTATCAGGTCGAGGTCGCGAACGGCGCGATCCCGCTGAAAGCGTCACTCGTCTGGACGGATTATCCGGGCAGCCCGCTCGCGACCGTGCAGCTCGTGAACGACCTCGATCTCTCCGTGTCGGACGGGGTCACGACGTATAAGGGCAATCGCTACTCGGGCGGACAGTCGATTGCGGGCGGCTCGCACGATTCGCTGAACGTCGAAGAGAACGTCCGTGTGAACGCACCGACGCCCGGAATCTGGACGGTTCGTATCGACGCTTCGAACGTGCCGTTCGGCCCGCAGGACTTCGCGCTCGTCGTAACGGGCGGGCTCGCGTCCGACGTCGCGCTCGTTACGCTCGACCGTGCGGTCTACGGCGCGGGCGATCACCTCGCGATGCGCGTGGTCGATCTCGACGCAGCCGGCGCGTCTGTCGACGTTGCCGTCACGAGCGACACGGAACTCGGCAATGAAACCGTGACGCTGAACGGCGGGAACGGCGTGTTCCAGGGTACGTTCCCGACCGCGGCGTTCGCGTCCTGGCTCGGCGACGGGCAGCTTTCCGTCAGTCACGACGATGAAGTGACCGTTACGTACGACGCCGGCTCGAAGAGCGGAACGCTTGTCGCCACGGCGCGCATCAACATGAACGGGCCCGTGCTCTCCGGCGTTGCCGTGGAAGAGGCGGGGCAGACGAGCGCAACTGTCGTCTGGTCTTCTTCCGCGCCGTCGAACTCGAAGATCTACTACGGAACGACGCCGGCTCTCGGCAGCGAGAGCGCCATCGATCCGGCACTCGTGGCGGCGCACCGGATCACGGTGAGCGGCCTTCTCGGCAATCAGACGTACTACTACGACGTCGAGTCCGCCGACAATCAGGGGAACACGGTGCGCGACGACAACGGAGGCGCGCACTACACGTTCACGACGAGCGGCAAGAAGGACGTACTTCTCGTGATCGGCGACGCCACGTTCGACCTGCGCTCGTACTACGAGGACGCGTTCGAAGGCGCCGGCTGGTCGTACAACGTATGGGAAGGAGCCGCCGCGTCCACGCCGTTCGTCGGCGACGAGAACGCCGGGCTCGCTTCGTATAAGGCCGTCGTGTGGCAGGTCGGCTCGGAGCAGTACCCGCCGTTCACGGACGACGCACGCGATTCGCTCGTGCGCTACAACGATGTCGGAAGCCGCTGGACCTGTTTCTCGCACGATGTCGCGTGGGACTTCAGCGACCCGAGTTCGCCCGACTTCTCGGTCGACAGAAAGGACTGGTTCGAAACCGAACTGCACGCCGTGTACGTGGAGGATCCCGGTACCTGGGGAACGAACGTCGGCTACGCGGCCGATCCGATTTCCGGCGCCTACACGGGCGGCATCAGCTACACGCCCCATCGGTCGGGTGCGGCAGGAGACGAAGTACTCGGCCAGGCGGGGTCGGGCACGGTCGCTGACGTGTGGGAGAACGACGACATCGTACCCGGTCCGGTCGCCATTCGGTGGACGGGAGGCGCCCCGGTCGGGAACGCGGGGGAATCGATCTGGTCGGGAACCGCGAACAGGTTCGTCGGGAACTTCTTCGAATGGGTCGGCCTGAATCGCGCGACCCAGAACGATGCCACACGCGCCGACGTGCTCGACAAGACGCTGCAGTGGCTGATCGGCCATGACCATCCGGATGTCGCGCTGACATCCGCGACCGGGGGCGAAACGTTCACGGGAAGCTCCGTTTCGATCTCCTGGACGGAGTCCGTGGACGCGGGACTCTCCGCGGCCGCGCGCCGCATCTACTACAGCGACAACAGCGGATCGGGTTGGACGCTGATCACCGGAAGCGCGGGTTCGAGCCCGTACAACTGGGATATCAGTGCGATCCCGAACGGCGCGCAGTATCGCGTGCGGGTCGAAGTCGACGATGACGGCGCGCCGGTTCTCGCCGGTTCGGCTTCGTCCGCGGGCGACTTCACGATCGACCGCCCGGGCGGCGATACGCGTGGTCCGATCGTGCAGGCGGGATCGCCTGTCGTGGATCCGAATCCGATGTACGTCGTGACGAGTTCGGCGTTCACCGCCACGATCAGTGACGTGACGACGGGGAACGCGAACGTGACGGCGGCCGAATGGTCGTTCGGGTCGACACCGGCGCCGGCAGGCAGCGGCACGTCGATGAGCGGTTCGTTCGGATCGCCCACTGTCTCGGTATCCGCAACGGTTCCCGGCTCATCGCTCGGCGCGGGCCTCGACACGCTCTGGGTGCGCGGGCAGGATGCAAACGGTCAGTGGGGCGCGGCCGCCGCGCTGCAGGTGATCGTCACGAGCGATCCGGCAACGGATGTCGCGTCTGGAGTGCCGGGACGCCTCGCCCTTCACGGCAACCGGCCGAACCCGTTCAATCCGACGACGGCCATCGCGTTCTCGGTGCCCGGCGACGCGCGCGTGACACTCGACGTTTACGATCTTGCGGGACGCCGCGTGAAAACGCTGGTCGATCGCAGTTTGAGCGCAGGCAGTCACACGATGCACTGGACCGGCATCGACGACGCGAACCGTCCGGTAGCGAGCGGCATCTACTTCTATCGGCTCCGTTCGGGAGCGGAAGAAGCCGTCGGCCGCATGATTCTGATTCGCTGATTATGCAAGGCGGTCGCCGCGCACGCTCCCCCTTACTGCGCGGCGGCCGCCCCCCTGTAGCCGGTCTTCCGGCCCGCCAAAGAAATGGCGGACCTCCGGAGGGTGCGTTAAAATGGGGAACATGATCCGCCTTCTACTCTCATGTCTTTTTCTCGCGGCCCTCGCCTGTCCGGCCGCGGCCGGGCCCCTCGACGGAATGAAGCTCTCCTGGACCTACGACTCGGGCGGCTGAATCTTCGCCGCGCCCGAAGTTTCGGGCGACCGTGTCTACATCGGTTCGTGCTCCGGTCGATTCGTCTCCCTCGACCTCGCGACGGGTGAGCCTCTCTGGGAATACGATATCGTTTCGGACGGCGCGCACGATTTTCACGGCGACATGCTTCTGACGGAAGACCGCGCGATCGTGCCCACAGACGGGCAGACGGGATTTCTTTACGCGTTTGATCTCGCGAGCGGTGAACCGGTCTGGAAGGTGAGTGCGGGCAGCGGAATCGCCGTCGACCTCGTCGAGCATGACGGTCGCGTATACGCGTTCACGCTCCAGAGCGAAGTCCTCGCGATCGACCCTGCCGACGGCGCGATCATCTGGCGGCGCGCGTTTCATCGGGAAGGGGCGATCCACCGGTTCATGGGGCTCGTGCCCGCGGTCGCCGGTTCGACGCTGGTGGTCGGTTGTCTCGACGGCTTCGTGCGCGCGCTCGATCTGAGCCGCGGCGATACTGTCTGGGAGCGTGATCTCGGGGCCGGCGTTTCGAGTTCCGTTCTCTCCGCGGGCGACTTCGTCGTGACCGGAACGGTCGATTCCGTGTTCTCGATGCTTTCGATCGCGGGCGGCGACACGATCCGAACCGCACACGCGGGTGGAGAGCCGCGCGGCAATCTCGTGGCGCTGGGCGAGGACGGTTCGTTCGCGTCCTTTCTCGCGCGGAACGCATGGGAGGGACGCATGACGCGATGGAGCCCCGACCTCGAGCGCGAATGGGTCGCGCTGCCGCCGAACGGGTCCGCGTGGATTTCGCAGCGCCCGTACCGGCTCGGCGAACGCTGGATTCTCGCGGGTACGTCGAGCGGCGTGATCGGCGTCATCGATATCGATTCCGGCGAACTCGTGCAGGAGTTCGCGGTCGAACCGGAGTACGACTGGGACGGCGACGGCCTCCGGTCATTCGGGTTTTCCGACGGGAAACTGTTCGTCGGTTCCGTAAGCGGAATGCTCTACTGCTACGATCTGGCTGCACATGAGAAAGGCCGGCCTCGCGAAGAGACCGGCCTTCAAACTGACTGAGGGCGCGCGCCCTTCACTCGTTCCTACCAGATATGCACGCGCTCTTCCGGCGGCAGATACATCGGATCGCCCGGTTTCACGTCGAAAGCGGCGTACCAGCCGTCGATGTTGCGCACGATTCCGTTGACGCGGAATTCCGGCGGGCTGTGCACCCCGGATGAAACACGCACCAGCATCGTTTCGTCGCGGATCTTGGCGCGCCAGATCTGAGCGAAGCCGAGGAAGAAACGCTGGTCGCCCGTGAGACCGTCGAGTACGGGCGCTTCCTGCCCGTTCAGGCTCAGCCTGTACGCGTGATAGGCGATTTCGAGGCCGCCGAGATCGCCGATGTTTTCGCCGAGCGTCTGTTCGCCGTTCACGAAGACGCCCTCGAGGGGGCTGTAGCCGTTGTACTGCTCGACGAGCTTCTCGGCCTTTGCTTTGAACTTCGCTTCGTCTTCCGGTGTCCACCATTCGCGAAGGACGCCGTCGCCGTCCGACTTCCGTCCCTGATCGTCGAAACCGTGTCCGATCTCATGTCCGATCACCGCGCCGATGCCGCCGTAGTTGACGGCGTCGTCCGCGTTCGGATCGAAGAAAGGCGGCTGCAGAATGGCCGCGGGGAACACGATTTCGTTCATGCCGGGATTATAGTAGGCGTTCACCGTCTGCGGCGGCAGGAACCACTCGCCGCGGTCGACCGGTCCGCCGAGCTTCCCGCGGTCGTATTCGTATTTCCACTCGGCCGCGCGATTCACGTTGCCGACCAGGTCGCCCGGCTGAACATCGAGCGAAGAGTAGTCCTTCCATTTGTCCGGATAGCCGATCTTTACGGAGAACTTCGCGAGCTTCTCGAGCGCTTCGGCTTTCGTCGGTTCGGACATCCATTCGAGGCTGTTGATCCGTTCCTCGAACGCGACGATGAGATTCTCGACGAGCTGATCCATGCGCTCTTTCGACTCGGGTTTGAAGTGTCGTTCGACGTAAAGCCGGCCGACACTTTCGCCCATGCTGCGGTTCATGAGGTTCACGAAACGCTTCCAGCGGGCGCGCTGCTCTTTCGCCCCCGTCATTGCAGTCGAAATGAAGCGGAACTGTGCTTCGTCGAACTCCTTCGGGAGGAGCTGCGCGTTACGGCTTACGAGCGATGCCTTCATATAGGAGCGCCACACGGGGATCGGCGTGGACGCAAAGACCTCCGCCATGCCCGCAAAGGCGCTCGGCGTCTCGATCACGAAGTGGGTCTCGTTCGCGAGACCGAGGCCGTCGAGGTAAGCGTTCCAGGGGAATCCGGGGGCGGACAGCGCCAGCTCTTCGAGCGTCATTACATTGTACGTCTTGTCTCTGTCACGCGTTAACGCGCGCTCCCAGTGCTTTTCCGCGAGTTCCGTTTCGAGTGCGATCACGTCATGCGCACTGGCCTCCGGGTCTTTGTCGTCGATCAGCATGAATAGATCCGTAAGGTACTCGCGATAGCTCGCGAGCGCTTTCTGAAACCGCTCGTTTTCGGTATCGAGATAGTAGGAACGGTCGGGCAGCGTAAGTCCGCTCTGACCGAAATAGGCGCGGTAGATTTCCGGATTCTTCGAGTCTTGATCGATGTAGTGAGTGAACGGCGTGTTCCGGCCCGCTCGCGCTCCCGCGGCAAGATGGCGCGCCACGTCTTCGGATGTCGACAGCTTCTCGATCGCGGCCAGGCCCTCCGCGAGCGGAGCCAGCCCTCTCTTTTCAATCGCTTCTTCGTCGAGATAATCCTTGTAGAGAGCGCCGACCTTGAACATGACGCTTCCCGGATCGACCTGCGTGGCGGCCGACTCGTCGAGAATCTCCTTCACGTTCTCTTCCGATTCGATCCGCAGTTTATGGAACGAGCTGTACGACGAAAGGTCTTCCGGAATTTCGTATTCGCGAAGCCAGGTTCCGTTCGCATACCGAAAGAAGTCCTGGCCGGCGGAGACGGCGGGATCCATCGCGTCGAGTTCGACGCCCCAGCTTCCCAGTTGCGGCGTACCCGATTCGCCCGTAGTGGTGTCCGCCCGGAGCGGCGCGACGAGTGGCGCGGCGCCGGCGATCAGCAGCATGACGCATGCGAACACGCTTCCCGCGATTCTCTTCATGATTGGATCGTTCATAGTCCCTCTCTCGTTCATCTTTGATTCCAGGAGCGATATCGATATTGAGCCGGATCAGCAGCGGAGCAGAAACAGATCATAGCATACCGAACTCGTGTTTATCCAAGCCGGCGGAAGTGCTACATTGCCAGCATGTTGAAGCTCTTTGTCATGAACATTACGGGGCTCGATTCCCGCTGGATCCGTCCCGAAACCATGCCGTTTCTGGCCGAGGCGCGTTCCCGCTGCCCGGCGTTCTCGCTTCGAAACTACCCGAGCAACGACATTCTGCCGTCGATTCTGACCGGAACGTATCCGCCCGAACACGGCATCTGGGGAGTGCGACTCAAAGAAAGCGCGGACGCGCCCCGGGGGTCGGGAATCGTGCCCGACATTCTGACGACATCGGTGCAGTGCATGCGTCACTGGATCACGGGTGAGTTCGACCTGAGCGCCATTCCGCCGTGGCGCCGGAAGCGCTTCGAGATTACACGGAGCAAATACCGCCGCTTTGCGAGGCCGTGGGACGTGCTCTCCGAGATCGGCGGCCGTGTTTCGGTCATGGGCGCGGTCGGTCGCGATCAGACGCGCTATCAGTTTCGCAGTCCGTCCGATCCGGTGGGGGAAGTGCTTCCCGACTGCGCGAACGGCGACGTAGCCCTCGACTGGCTCGAACTCTATACGATCAATCGCATTCAGCAGTGGTACGCGGATTCCGTTCGCGTCGGGCGCTGGTACGGGAAGGTCGACGAATTCGTAAAAGCGGCCTGCGAGAAATGTGCGAATAACGGCGTCCTTCCCGTTCTCGTGAACGAACACGGTCACGAGCCGGTGAGGCGCAGCATTGACCTGCAGGCGGCGCTCCGAAAGTCCGGGCTTGCAGACGACGAGTATTCGTACTTTCTCGAACTTCCGATGGTGCGCTTCTGGTTTCATACGGAACGGGCGCGGGAAACGATCGGCACGCTTCTCGGCGAAATGGAAATGGTGCACGTTTTTCGGCACGACGAAATGGGGCCGCTCCATCTCGATTTCGGAGACACGAGCTATGGCGAGCTGTTCGGGTTTCTCGAGCCGGGCAATATCTTCTTCCCGCACGATTTTCATCATCCGCTCGGCAATTTCTATCTCGGTCTCGGCGACAGGAAGCAGTGGCCGCGTATCGCGGACGCGCGGCAGCGGAGCAACTGCGGATACCTTCCCGGCAACGACTGCGAAAAGGGAATCTTTCTCGTGTTCGACGAGTCGCTGCGCGCGGCCGCCCCGTCCGGTACCGTGATCGATGTCGCCCCGACACTGCTTTCGCTTCTCGAAGTCGAGACGCCGGACACGATGAAGGGTACGGTCCTCTGCGTGCGAGGAGCCGGAGAATGTTGAACGGAAGGAAACTGGCGGTCGTGCTGCCCGCCTATAACGCGGCGAAAACGCTGCGCGCCACGTACGACAGAATTCCGCACGACATCGTGGATACCGTGATCCTGACCGACGACGCGAGCAGTGACGCAACCGCCTCACTTTCCGAGAGTCTCGGAATCCTGACGATCGTTCACGACGAAAACCGCGGTTACGGGGCCAATCAGAAGACGTGCTATCGGGCGGCGCTCGAAGCCGGCGCCGACATCGTGGTCATGCTGCACCCCGACTATCAGTACGATCCGCGGCTTCTGCGCGCCATGTCGTCGCTGATCGCGGAGGGCGTTTACGACGCCGTTCTCGGTTCGCGCATCGTGGGGGGCGGCGCGCTCAAGGGAGGGATGCCCCGGTACAAGTACGTCGCAAACCGGCTTCTGACCGCTGCCGAGAACATCGCGACCGGCGCCAAGCTCTCGGAGTATCACACCGGGTACCGCGCGTTTTCACGTGAGGTGCTCGAAGCGCTGCCGCTGCTCGAGAACTCGGACGATTTCGTATTCGACAATCAGATGCTCGTGCAGGTGATCTATTTCGGATTCGCGCTGGGCGAAATCAGCTGCCCGACTTCGTACCACGACGAAGCGTCGTCGATCAACTTCGGCCGCAGCGTGACCTACGGCCTCGGGTGCCTGCAGACCGCGCTCGCGTTCGCGCTGGCGAAACGCGGGCTCAGCTCTTCGCCTCTCTTTCGAAAAGACGGCCGCAAACTTTCCGGCGCATGAGAAAAGCCCGAACCGCAGTGGTCCGGGCTTCTTTCGTTCTACTCTCCCGACCGTTGCCGGGCGGTCATCAGCAGGCGCTCGCGCGCTGTTCCTAGTAGCTGTAATGCTCCGGCTTGTACGGACCGTCGACGTCGACGCCGATATAGTCCGCCTGCTCTTTCGTGAGCCGCGTCAGCTTCACACCCAAATGGTCGAGGTGAAGTCGCGCGACTTCTTCGTCGAGCTTTTTCGGGAGCCGGTAAACTTTGTTCTCGTACTTGCCGCGATTCTTGTTCAGTTCGATCTGCGCAAGCACCTGATTCGCGAACGAAGTGGACATTACGAAGCTCGGATGTCCGGTGGCGCACCCGAGATTCAGCAGGCGTCCTTCCGCCAGCATCAGAACGCTCTTCCCGCCGGGGAAGACGCAGCGGTCGTACTGCGGCTTGATGTTCCTGACCTCGACGCCGTTCTTCTTGAGCCCCGCGACGTCGATTTCGTTGTCGAAGTGGCCGATGTTGCCGACGATCGCCTTGTCCTTCATGCGCTTCATCATGTCGAACGTGATGACGTCCTTGTTACCGGTCGCCGTGATGAAAATGTCCGCGGTATCGAGGACGTCTTCGATCGGCTTCACTTCATAACCTTCCATCGCGGCCTGCAGCGCGCAGATCGGATCGATCTCCGAAACGATCACGCGGGCGCCCTGTCCCTTGAGCGACTGCACGCAACCTTTACCGACTTCGCCGTAGCCGATCACGACCGCGACCTTGCCGCCGATCATGACGTCCGTCGCGCGGTTCAGCCCGTCGATCAGCGAGTGACGGCAACCGTAGATGTTGTCGAACTTGTGCTTCGTGACGGAGTCGTTGACGTTGATCGCCGGGAAGAGCAGTTCGCCCGCTTCTTCCATCTGACCGAGGCGAAGCACGCCCGTCGTCGTTTCCTCGGACACTCCGCGGATGTCCTGGGCCATCTTGTTCCAGCGGCCCGGGTTTTTTGCGAGTTCGTCACGCAGAATCGTGAGGATCGATCCCCACTCTTCGGGCTCGTTCTCTTCGTCGAACGCCGGCACGGCGCCCTTGTCTTCGAACTGCTTGCCCTTGTGAATCAGAAGCGTGGCGTCGCCGCCGTCGTCCACGATGAGCTCGGGACCGGAGCCGTCCGGCCAGGTCAGCGCTTCGTTCGTGCACCACCAGTACTGGTCGAGCGTTTCGCCTTTCCACGCGAAGACCGGGACACCTTGCGGGTTCTTGTCGGTACCGTTCGGGCCGGCCGCGACGGCCGCCGCGGCGTGGTCCTGCGTGGAGAAGATGTTGCAGCTCACCCAGCGCACGTCCGCGCCGAGATCCGCGAGCGTTTCGATCAGCACCGCGGTCTGCACGGTCATGTGCAGCGAGCCCATGACCTTCGTGTTCGCGAGCGGCTTGTCGCCCGCGTACTGCTTGCGGATCGCCATCAGTCCCGGCATTTCGTGTTCGGCGAGTTCGATTTCCTTGCGTCCGAATTCGTACAGGCTCATGTCGGCGACCTTGTACGGCAGACGGCCGGCCTGCTTCGCGAGTTCGAACGGATGTCCTTTTACGGCAGTGCTCATGATTTTCTGGTTCCTTGTTCTTTGCTCGCGCTGAACGCGAACAGGTTCGGTCCCTTTGCTTCCGGCGCGGGAGGGAGCGGCTGAAAGCGCGTCCCGCCGAGTCCGGCTTCGTGACAAATCGTTTCGATTTCCTCCTGCGAGAATCCGAGCCGCGTGTGGCCCATCTCCCGCCTGTATTGCACGCGATCATGCGTCAGCATGTCGACGATCAGAATCTTTCCTCCCGGCTTCGCAATGCGCGCGGCTTCCCGCACCGCGAGTTCGGGGCGATCGAGATGATGCAGCACGAGCATCAGAGATACGGCATCAGCCGCACCGTTCGCAAGCGGTACATGTTCGAGTTCGCCCGCATGCAGCGTGACGTTTTCGAATCGCGCGAGGCGTTGCTCCGCTCCCTGCAGCATGGCGGGGGAGGCGTCGACGCCGATCACCTCGCTCACGAACGGGGCCAGCGCTTCCGCTACGGCGCCGGTGCCGCAGCCGAGG
>JABDJQ010000105.1 GCA_013002425.1 Gemmatimonadota bacterium | reverse complement strand
GCGACAGACTACGTAGATCGTGGCGATCTTGAGATCGCTTGCCAGTTTGACCGAGGTCACGGTTACGAAACCGAAATCCGGGTGCTTGACGCGGCGCTCGAGAAACTCGGCCACCTCGCGATGGATCAGAGCGCCCACGCGCTCCAGTCTCTTTTCATTCATGATGAAGATCCCGGGGTTGTCGTGTCTAAAAGAACGAAAGCTCGTAGTCGAGCAGCTGCGCGCGATGGTCCCGCTCCATATGCTTCACGACAGACGACAGCACCGAGTTCGCGTGCTTCTGTTCGTTGGAAACGATCACGATTGCGAGGGTAGCCCGCTGCCAGAGATCGAGATGATCGATCTCGGCCACCGAGACGTTGAAACGGCTTCGCAGCCGTTCTTTGAGCCCCTTGATCACACCGCGTCTGGCCTTGAGTGAGCCGGCATCCGGAATGTGAATCTCGGCCCGGCATAGACCGAAGATCATGGTTCGCCCCGTCCGAGTCGTCGCGCGCGCCTTCTACAGTTTGCGCGCAACCTCCTTGATCACGAACGCCTCCAGTATGTCACCCTCGGCAATATCGTTGAAGTTCTCGAGCGTGATACCGCATTCGAATCCCTCTTTCACTTCGCGGGCGTCGTCCTTGAAGCGTTTCAGGGTCTGAATCTTGCCTTCGTAGATCTTGGTGTCTTCGCGAATCACGCGGATGCGCGAATTGCGCGAGACGGTTCCCGAAAGAACGTACGACCCGGCCACGACGTGACTCCGGCCGATCCGGAAAATCTGACGCACTTCGACGCGTCCGGTCACGCTCTCTTCGGAATCCGGCGTGAGCATCCCTTCCATGGCGAGTCGAATATCATCCACCGCTTCATAAATGATCTGGTAGAAGCGAATATCGACGCCTTCTTTTTCGGCGAGCTTCGCGGCCTTCGTATCGGCCTTCGTATGGAAACCGATGATGATCGCGTTCGATGCCGCCGCCAGAAGATTGTCGGATTCGGAAATCGTGCCGACGCCCTTGTGAATGACGTCCACCTTGACTTCCGTCGTCGACAGCTTCTGCAGAGTCTCGGACACCGCTTCGACCGACCCGTCCACATCGCCCTTCAGAACGATGTTCAGGGTCTGCAGTCCGCCCGCCTGGATCTGATCGAACAGATCCTCGAGGCTCATGCGCTTCTGATAGCGAAGGGACTGCTCGCGAAGCTGCTGCTGACGCTTGGCCGCGACATCCTTCGCGTCCTTTTCGCTCGGGAAAACCGTGAACGAGTCGCCTGCCTGGGGCGCGCTCGAGGCGCCGAGGATCTCGACCGCCGAAGACGGGCCCGCGACTTTTTTGGGCTTGCCGCGTTCATCGAACAGGGCGCGGACACGCCCGGAGTTGCTTCCCGCGATGAACGGATCTCCGACCTTGAGTGTTCCGTTCTGCACGAGGGTCGTCGTGACGACGCCACGGCCCGGTTCGAGCCTCGACTCGATGACGGTGCCTCGGGCACGGGCTTTCGGATCGGCCTTCAGTTCGAGCAGTTCGGCCTCGAGAAGCAGCATCTCCAGCAGCTTGTCGATGTTCTGACCCGTCTGCGCGGAGACTTCGACGGCCACGATCTTGCCGCCCCACTCCTCGACCTGCAGACCGCGTTCGGCGAGCTGCTGCTTGATCCGCATGGGGTTGGCTTCCGGGCGATCCATCTTGTTGATCGCCACGATCACCGGCACCGAAGCCGCCTTCGCGTGGTCGATCGCCTCGATCGTCTGCGGCATGACCTGATCGTCGGCCGCGACGACGAGAACGACGATATCCGTCACCTGGGCGCCGCGGGCGCGCATGGCGGAGAACGCTTCGTGACCCGGCGTGTCGAGGAACGTGATCGATCCGCCGGAGGTCTGCACTTCGTACGCGCCGATGTGCTGCGTGATGCCGCCCACTTCGCCGGCGATCACGTTCGTCTTGCGGATGTAATCGAGAAGCGAAGTCTTTCCGTGATCGACGTGACCCATGATGGTAACGACCGGCGGACGTTCGACGAGGTTCTCGAGGATGACCTCTTCGGCCTCCTCCATCGCTTCGCCGTACTCGGAGAGAAACTCGACTTCATGCTCGAACTCGTCCGCGAGCGTTTCGATGATGTCCTTGTCGAGTCGGCGGTTCATCGTGACCATGAGTCCGAGTTCCATGCACTTGGCAATCACTTCGCTCGGATCGACGTCGAGCGCGGCGGCGACTTCGGCCACGGTGGCAAGTTCGGTCACCTGGATCGTGGGCACCTGCTCTTCGGGCGCGACCGGCGCCGATGCCGTCGGCATCTTCTTGCGACGGCGCTTTTTCTTGCCGATATCGAGATTCGCGAGGGTCTTCTTG
>JABDJQ010000101.1 GCA_013002425.1 Gemmatimonadota bacterium | reverse complement strand
CACAGAGTGCTCAAACATGGCGGTGTAGTCTACGCGGAAACGCCGTTTATTCAGCAGGTTCATGGCGGCCGATATGACTTCACGCGCTTTACGGATCTGGGGCATCGACGATTGTTCCGAAAGTTCGAAGAGATCGAGCGTGGTTCCGCATGCGGACCCGGAATGGCGCTTGCGTGGACGTACCAGTATTTCCTCATGAGCTTTGCCACGACAAGAGTCACCAGGGCCTTGCTGCGCGACTTTGCCAGCCTGACTTCTTTCTTTCTCAAGTATTTTGACTCGCACCTGGTAGACAAGCCGGGAACACAAGACGCTGCATCCGGATACTATTTTATGGGAAGTAAGGAAGGCCGCGTCATGCACGACCGTGAATTGATTCAGCAATACAGAGGCGGACTCAAGGTCTGAATCGCGTCGTGAGCCGCCCGACGATGCTCTGTCCGTCCCCATTCGACCACTCTTCCACTTCCCATTCCTTCGAAACGGTTGACTCCCCGTTCCAAATGGGCTACTATTAGAGCCTTGTCAGAGTGTAATTAGAACCCAAACAGTAGTCTGATTGGAGTCTCGAGCCTCATGGCCGATCCACGTGTCACCATCAAAATCCCACGCCCGCTGTACAACAAGATCGGCGAAGTGATTGCGGATTCGGGGTTTAGCTCCCCGACCGACTTCATCGTGTTCGTGCTGCGGGATCTGGTGGGAGGGGCGACGATCGAGCCGTCCCGCGACGGGGAGTCTCCCGAGGAGATTCACGACATCCGGCAGAAGCTCAAGAACCTCGGATATCTGGAGTAAATCAACATGATCAAAGCGCACGGCGGGAAGCTCATCAATCGCGTCCCGGAAGGAAAAGAACGGGAAGCTCTCGAAGAACTCGCTCCGGGTCTTCCGAAGATTCACCTGAACGAACGCGAACTGCGTGACTTCGAAATGATCGCGATCGGCGCTTTTTCGCCGCTCGAAGGCTTCATGACGGAAGACGACTACCTCGCGGTTCTCGATCTGAAACGCCTCGCGAAGGGCCTCCCGTGGACGATCCCGGTGACGCTGGCCGTCAAGGGCGACGACGACTCCGCCTACAACGAAGGCGAGAAGGTCGCGCTGGTCGGCCCGGAAGACGAGATCCTCGGGGTCATGCAGATCGAGCAGAAGTACCACTTCGACAAGATCGCCGAAGCCGAGAAAGTGCTTCTCACGAATGATGATGCCCACCCGGGCGTCGCGTATCTCGGCACGATCGGCGACAAGTACCTCGGCGGCCCGATCTGGATGCTGCATCGGCCGAAGCACCACAGCTTCGAGAACTACCGCCTCGACCCGAAAGAGACCCGCGTGCTGTTCAAGGCGAAGGGATGGGACACGATCGTGGCGTTCCAGACGCGGAATCCGATTCACCGCGCCCACGAGTATCTGCAGAAGTGCGCGCTCGAAGTGACCGACGGGCTGCTGATCCATCCGCTCGTCGGGCAGACGCAGAAAGGCGACATCCCGGCGGATATCCGCATGGAGTGCTACACGCTGCTGCTCGAGCACTACTATCCGAAGACGCGCACCGCGCTCTCGATCTTCCCTGCCGCCATGCGCTACGCCGGACCGCGCGAAGCCGTGTTTCACGCGCTCGTACGCAAGAACTACGGCTGCTCGCACTTCATCGTCGGGCGCGACCACGCGGGCGTGGGCAGCTATTACGGCACCTACGACGCCCACTACATCTTCCTGGAGTTCGACCGCTACGAGATCGACATCACGCCGATGTTTTTCGACCACTCGTTCTTTTGCAGGAGATGTGGGAATATGGGGTCTTCGAAGACGTGCCCGCACGACTCGTCGGATCACGTCTTTCTCAGCGGCACGAAGGTGCGCGAAATGTTAAGTGAAGGAATCATGCCCCCGTCGGAATTCACCCGGCCTGAGGTGGCGGAACTCCTCATGAGCTACTACACGAAGGAGAAGGAGACCGCATGAGCCGTCTCGCATTGCTCGGTTTCGACGGGCTCGATCCGGAACTCGTCGAACGCTGGATCGGCGACCTGCCGAATATGAGTGAACTGATGTCCGAAGGGATTCACGGGAAGCTCGACTCGACGTATCCGCCGACCACGATTCCGGCGTGGACGTCGATGATGACCTCGCAGGACCCGGGACAGATCGGGCTTTACGATCGCCGCCGCCGAAAAGGGCGCAGCTACAAATACGAAACGGTCGGCTCGATGGCCATTCGCCAGAAGACGATCTGGAACTACACGTCGCGCGTGCGACTCGAAGCGCTGCTCGTCGGCGTGCCGCAGACGTTCCCGCCGAAGCCGCTCAAGGGCACCCTCGTGTCCGGGCTGCTGACGCCGAACAAGGAACTGCAGTGGACGTATCCGCGCGAGGTCGCGAACGAAGTCGAGAACGCGCTCGGCGGCGACTTCCCGTTCGACGTCTACGGTTATCAGACGAAGAACAAGGACTGGCTGGTCGAGAAGGTGTACGACCTGACGCGGAAGCGTCTCGGCACGTTCCGCCACTTCGCCCGGAAGCGCGAGCACGACCTTCTGATGATGGTCGAGCACGGAGCGGACCGCATCCAGCACGGATTCTGGCGTCACATGGACGAAGAGCATCCGCACTTCGTGCCGGAATCGCGCTTCGCGCAGGTCATTCACGATTACTACGTTTTTCTCGATCAGGAGCTCGGCAAGCTGCTCGAAGATCTCCCGCGCGACACGTCCGTCATGCTCGTTTCGCCGTTCAGTTCACAGCCCCTGAAAGGGTGCGTGCGCCTGAACGAATGGCTTCTGCAGGAAGGCTACCTCGTGCTGAACGAGGACGCGAAAGAGGGCGAGCCGCTCGATCTGAAACAGGTCGACTGGACGCAGACGGAAGCGTGGGCGGACGGCGGCGCGGTCGGCCAGATCCATTTCAACGTGCACGGGCGCGAGCCGAACGGCTTCGTGCCGGCGGAAGAGATCGAGAATCTGAAGAACGACATCCGCGAGCGCGTCATGACGATCGAACAGGACGGCGCGCGCGTTTCCAGCATCGCCGAGGCGCCGGAGCAGATGTATCGCGCGGCGAACGGCAACGGCCCCGATCTGATCGTGAAGTTCGAAGATCTCACGTATCTGGTCTCGCCCGTGATGGGCGGCGATATCATTCAGTCCGAGAACGACGCCGGTCCGGACGACACGACGCACAGAGGCGAAGGGCTCTTCATCTGGGATCATCCCGCGAAGATGGAGCCGAATAAGAAAGACACTTACTCCATTTACGACATCGCTCCCACGATACTGACGTACTTCGGGATCGACGTTCCGGAGCACATGATCGGCGAGACTCTGATCTCGCTTTGAGGGAGAAACAACGATGAAGGGCTTCACGCTTTGGTTCACCGGGCTGTCGGCCTCGGGTAAAACGACTCTCGCGCGCGAGGTGGAGGAGATTCTGCTCGAACGCGGCCTTCCGGTCGAAATTCTCGACGGCGACGTGATCCGCACGAACCTCTCCAAGGGTCTCGGCTTCTCGAAAGAGGACCGCGACGAAAATATCAAACGGATCGGCTTCGTATGCCAGCTGCTGAGCCGGAACGGCGTGGCAACGATCGCGAGCGCGATCAGTCCGTACGCCGAAGCGCGCGATTCCGTTCGCGAAAAGATCGACAATTTCGTAGAGGTGTACGTCAAGTGCCCGCTCGAAGTGCTGATCGAGCGCGACGTGAAGGGGCTGTAC
>JABDJQ010000095.1 GCA_013002425.1 Gemmatimonadota bacterium | reverse complement strand
GCAGGAACTGCGCGAGGCCGCCCGGGTCGAGGACCTCGACATGCTCGTGCTGCTCGACCGCGGATTGACGCGACCCGCGAATCTCGCCCGCGAAGCGCCCTTTATCATGGAAGGACAGGAAGTGCTCGTTCCGCGCATGGGCAGCTTCGGGCTGTTTCCGATCGCGCACGACGAACAGGTGATCTCGGTCGGGTCGAAGGGGATGGAAGGAAAGGCGCCCACGGAGTTTCTGAGGCGATTCCGGCGTGTCGATTCGAAACCTCTCGTGCAGGTCCAGCTTCCGCGGGATCCGGCGAACGGCTACTTCCAGGCCATCGGGCTGGATCCGCGAACCGGGCTTTCCACGAATATCGACGCCAGTTACGAGTTCGATCTCATCGAAGTGGCCAGCGCCTCGGATCTGCGCAGCGCGCCGGGCGTATTGAACGATTGGTTTCATTTGCTGAACCTGGGCCATCGCGTCTTCGCCACGGGCAACTCGGACTCGAGAAACCTGGGGCCGGGCGCGCTGGGCTATCCCAGGAACTACGTGAACACGAATGGAGACGTTCTGAGCGAATCGTCTCTTATAGATGCGCTGCGATCCGGCCGATCAATCGTAACGACGGGTCCGCTGCTCGATGTGACCGTGAACGGGCGGGCGAAGCCCGGCGAGACGATCGTGATCCGCGACGGTCTTGTGGACGTGACAGTGGAGGTGCAGGCGGCCGAGTGGATCGATCTCGACAAGATGCGCGTGTTCGCGAACGCGCAGCAGATCGGCGAGCAGACGATCTGGCGCCGGCCGGGGGAGACCTCGGTGCGCCTCAAAGAGTCGCTCCCGATTCATCGCGACACGTGGGTGGTGGTCGTCATCACCGGGAAACAGGATCTCGCCCCGGTGGCAAGCGGGCCGCGCGGCGAGCCGATCCGCCCCGTGGCTTTCTCGAATCCGATCTGGATCGACGAGGACGGGAACGGGCGCTTCGACGAACCGGGCGTTCGCTAGCGCGGATTGACACAACGGAGAAACCCCTGGAATAGTGGAATCATGATGAAACGAACGATACTGGCGACAGCGCTGTTTTTTGCCCTCTGCGGTCCTGCGCGGGGGGAGGATTTCTTCCCGCTCGACGATGTCAAACGGGGCATGACCGGATATGCCCTGACGGTGGTCGAAGGCACGCGCATCGACACGATGACGGTCGAGGTGATCGACGTCATCCGCGCGCGCGGCAACTCCGGGAGCAGCATTCTGGTCGAAGTGAGCGGCCTCGGCACGGACCTCTCCGGGATCGCAGGCGGCATGAGCGGTTCGCCCGTCTATCTCGAAGGGCGCCTGGCCGGCGCGCTCGCGTTCACGTACTCGGGGGCGCGGATTGCGATCGGGGGCGTCACGCCGATCGGCGAAATGGTCGAAGTGCTCGAACGCCGGGACAAGGAAGTCGCGAGCCGCGAGCTTCACGGCCGCCCCGCGTCAGGGAGCACCGGTCGCCCGGACCGGATCGCCACGCCGATCGCGATCAGCGGCTTTGCCGGGCCGGTTTCCGACGACATCGACCGATTCTTTGCGGACCTCGGCATGGTCACGACGCTCGGCGGCGCGGGAGGGGGCGACTCGCACGCGAAAGGCTGGGAGATGCGTCCCGGCGCCGCGGTCGGTGTCCGGCTTCTGTCGGGCGACGCGAATCTGACGGCCATCGGAACCGTGACCTGGGTCGACGGCGAACGCATGGTCGCATTCGGACATCCGCTGTTTCAATCGGGAAGCGCCGTGTTCCCCCTCGTCTCGGCCGAGATTCACGCCGTGATGCCGAGCCGCGGACTGTCGTTCAAGATCGGTTCGCCGATCGAAACCGTCGGCGCGATGACGCAGGACAGGCGCCCGGCGATCGCGGGCCAACTCGGCATGACCGCGCCCACGATTCCGATCCGTGTCGGGGTCACGGTGCCCGGCGTGCGAGAGGACCGGTTCAGCTATCAGGCGATCGACCACCGTGCGCTTACGTCCGCGCTCGCCGCGTGGGCGACGACGAACTCGATCATGCATAACGAAAAGAGCTGGGGAGACGGAACCGCGCGCGTGAAGACGCGGATCGCGCTTCACGGCACCGACAGGGTTCTCGAGACCGACAACGTGTACACCGCATCGACGTTCATCCGCTCGGCGTCGGCCGACGTGGCGCTCCCGATTCAGGTCTTCGCGAACACGAGCATCGAAGACGTGCGCGTAAAGAGCATCGACGTGGAAGTGGAAGTGCGCGACGGCCGCGACATCGTTCGCATCGAAGAGGTGCTCGTGGAGAAGGGGACGTATCGTCCGGGCGAAGACGTGCGGGGCAGGGTCCTCGTGCGGCGCTATCAGGGGGGCGTGACGGAGCACGCGTTCTCGCTTCCGGTGCCCGCGGATCAGCCGGCCGGCGAACTGATCCTTCGCGTCTGCGACGCGACCGGCTCGGAGGACTTCGACGACAAGCGCGCGCCGAATCGCACGCGCGTCAAGACCCTGGACGGTCTGATTTCGCTGCTTGCGGATCGCCGGGGGAACGATCGCGTGTATTGCACTCTGTACGACCGTTCGATCGGAGCGACGATAGAAGGGCGCGCGTTCCCGAATCTCCCCGCATCCGTGCTTTCGATTTACGCCGAGCCCCGTCATGCGGATGATGCCGCGTACCGAACCGGGCGCGTGATCGCCGCGACCGACCTGCCGTTTTCCGGAGTCGTATCCGGCTGCTGGTCGCTTCCCGTGAACATCGACCCGAACGCGCCCTGACGGTGCGATACCACCCATGAGGAGATTGTTTTTCATGAAATCGTCGTTTCTACGAATCACCGCCCTCGCGGCAATCACGGCAGGCGCGCTTTCCGGGCTTCCCGATCGCGCGCGAGCCGTATCGACGAGTTACTGGGATGTCGCCGGGCGCCAGGCGATTCTCGAAGGGCACGCCGAGAACGTAACGGTGGGGCCGCTCGGTTCGCTCGGGCTTTCCCCGTCGCTCGTACAGGTCGGTGACATCGGCGAGTATTACGTGTGGTCGTTCGCGAAGGACGGTCGCGGCAATCTTTACGTCGGGACCGGCGACCAGGGGCGCGTCTACAAGATCGATT
>JABDJQ010000078.1 GCA_013002425.1 Gemmatimonadota bacterium | reverse complement strand
CCCTCATACTGGCGGGCGGCCGAGTCGACGAACTCAGCGTGCTCACGCTGCACAGGCCGAAATCGGCCGTCTTTTTCGGCGGCATGTACCGCGTTATCGACTTTCCACTCAGCAACCTGATGAACTCCGGCATCGAGCGCGTCGGCATTCTGTCCCAGTACCGGTCCACATCGCTGATCAACCACGTGGGCGTGGGCGCGTCGTGGGATTTCGTCGGCCGCGAGCGCGGCGTCACGCTCCTGCCGCCCCAGCAGGGGAGCTCGCATACCGACTGGTATCGCGGCACGGCCGACGCCGTCGCCCAGAACCGCGAGTTTCTCGAAGAGTACCCGCACGAACACGTGCTGATCGTGTCGGGCGACCACATCTACAACATGGATTACCAGGAGCTCGTGCGCTTTCACGAGGAGAACGACGCCGACGTCACGGCCGCGTTCGTACCGGTTCCCGGCGATGACGCGGGGCGGTTCGGCCTCGGCGATATCGAGGGGGAAGACGCGGATCCGGGCGGACCGCTCGTCGACTACGTCGAAAAGCCGAAGCGCCCGCTCTACAACTGGGCGTCGATGACGATTTACCTCTTCAAACGCAGCGTACTGAGCGAGATCCTGCGGAACTTCGCCCCACCGACGGGCACGTTCGAATTCGGCCGCGACGTCCTTCCCGCGCTGATCCCGAAGTTCAAGGTATTCGGCTGGAAACATCGCGGGTACTGGGCCTACAGCCGCACGATCGACGAATACTGGCGCGCGAACATGGACTTCCTCGACGGCGAGGGCAATCTCGGGTTCGAGAAGTGGCGGCTGCGCACCAACCTCGACGACAAGCGCCTGCGCGAGCGGTCGCCCGCGATCCTGACCGGGGAATCGCGCGTCACGAATTCACGCTTCACGTTCGGCTGTCATATCGCCGGCACGGTGGAGCGCTCGATCCTGTTCCCGGGCGTGGTCGTCGAAGCGGGCGCCGTGGTGCGCGACTCGATCCTGTTCCCCGACGCCCGTGTTGCGGCCGGCGCCGAAATCACGAAGGTAATCGCCGACGAGAAAGTCACGATCGGGCCGGGCGCCCGCATCGGCATCGGAAACGACACGCGCGCGAACAGCGTGCACCCCGACCTGCTCCGTTCCGGCATCACGCTGATCGGCAAGGACACGCACATTCCCGGCACGGTGGAGATGGGCAAGAACTGCATCGTCCCCCCGTTCCTGAACGAAGAGCAGTTCACGGAGTCTTCGTATCCCGCGGGGGTGCTGGTCACATGAAAAAGACGCTCGTCATGCTTCTCGCGGGCGGCGGCGGCACGCGCCTCAACATCCTCTCGACCGCGCGCGCGAAGCCGGCCGTCCCGTTCGGCGGGCTCTACCGCATTATTGACTTCGCTTTGTCCAACGTCATGAACTCGGGAATCGACCGCGTGGCCGTGCTCACACAGTACAAGCCGCTCTCGCTGAACGAACACGTGGGCGGGGGCGAGGCGTGGGATCTGTACGGGCGAAGACGCGGCGCGAAGATTCTGCCGCCTCGCACCGGCGACGCCGAGTCCGACTGGTACCGCGGCACGGCCGACGCCATTCGCCAGAATCTCGACTACATCGACTTCATCAACCCCGAACGAATCATGATTCTCTCGGGAGACCACATCTATCACATGGATTACGGCCCGATGATCGAGTTTCACAAGGAAGCCGACGCGGACCTCACGATCGCGATGATGCGGGTGCCGTGGGAAGATACCCGTCATTTCGGGATCGCCTCGACCGACGACCTCGGGCGCATCGTCGACTGGGAAGAGAAGCCGACGGAGCCGAAGAGCAATCTCGCTTCGCTCGGCATCTACTGTTTCGACGCGAAGTATCTGACGAACGCGCTGCGCGGCATCGCCGAACACGATTTCGGCAAGAACATCATTCCCGCGGCGCTCGCCAACGACACGGTCTTCGCGTATCCGTTCGAAGGGTACTGGCGCGACGTCGGCACGCTGCAGGCCTACTGGGCCGCGAACATGGACATGCTCGACCCGGCGTCGGGGCTCGATATCCGCAACTGGCGCGTGCGCACGAATCACGAACTCGACGGACGCGTGGGCGATCGTCCCCCTTCACTCGCCGCGCGCAGCGCGGACGCGAAGACGTGCGTCGTGAGTCCCGGCTGTCACATCGAAGGGCGGGTGGAGCGTTCGGTTCTGTCGCCCGGCGTGACGATCGAAGAGGGCGCGGACGTGCAGGGGAGCGTGCTCATGCACAACGTTCACGTCGGGCGCGGCGCCGTGCTGCGCGACGTGATCGTGGACAAGAACGGCGTGATCGGCGACGGCGCACGAATAGGAACGGGCGACGCCTCGCATGTAAACGAAGCATCGCCCGATCATCTGTATACCGGCCTGACTGTCATCGGAAAGGGAGCGCGCATTCCGGCGGGCGCGGATCTCGGACGGAACACGATCGTCGAACCTCACGCGATCGATTCCGATTTCGGCGACGCACGCATTTCGCCCGGAAGCACCGTCCGCCGCAGTTCCTGAGCCGCCGCGCCGCTTCTCGCCCCCGAAACCACCGTCCGAACGAGTCTAGAAGCCGAGTTCTTTCTTTCGCTCTTCCGCGGTCGGCAGCGGATCTTCCGTTTCGGAAATCGTCGGAAGGTCGGGCGATTTCTCCGCGTTGATCGCGATCCACTCTTCCTTCTCGGCCGGCAGATCCTCTTCCGCGTAAATCGCTTCCACCGGACATTCCGGCACGCAGGCGCCGCAGTCGATGCACTCTTCCGGATCGATGTAGAGCATGTCCGCGTCCGCTTTGAAGCAGTCGACAGGACAGACCGCTACGCAGTCGGTAAAACGACATTTCCTGCAGTTATCGGTAACGACATAGGTCATGAATGTACTCCTTACCCGTCGGTATTCACGTGACTCGCTAGACAGTATAGATCGCACTGACGGGCGAGGCAAGCCCGTGAAAGCGTACGAAACGGCCGTGGGATCAGGTTTCGAGGGCGCGTCGCATCGAAGTCATCGCGCCGCCGAAGAGAAGCACGCCTGCGCCCAGAAAGACGAGGATGCCCGAAAACGGCACTCTGTCGAAGCGGACGGCGACGTTCCGCGAGGTGAGCTTTTCCTCCCCGTGGAGCACGCGGACCTCGGTGATCCCGGCATCGAGCGGTTGCCACGGGATCGTGGCCAGATACGCATCCGCAACGACCGTCCCGACGGTTTCGTCGAACGACGTCTCGCTGTTCGGCCGGTATGTGACGTCGATCGTGTACTCCGTCCCCGGTTCGCACCCGCTGAGCAGGATCGCAACCGGCGTCCCCCGTTCCGGGAACTCGTCGGCGAGCGTCAGCGTGACCTCGCCGCGCGCCCCGCCCGGGGTCAGGAACGCCCCGACGCACAGAAACGCGATCGCGAACAGCCGGGAGCGGGCGCTCATTCCTGCTCCTCCTTGTCGAGCAGCCGGCCCGTCTTCTTCCGTGGCCGGAAGCCACCGGCGCCCGTCAGAATCATCGCGCCGAACACCGTGAAGATGATCCACATCGCCAGCACGAAGATATGCAGGTTCCGGTTCTCGCCGACGACGAAATTGTGGCCGTAGATTCCGCCGGACGTCGATTCCTGGACGATCGACACCACGACGATGAACAGGATCACGATCGGAATCACCCACTTGATCATCACGTCGAAGAACGGGTGCAGCTTGATAAACGCGTTCTGGTCGATCCACGCGCGGAGTTTGTCAGCGCCGAGGACCCAGCCGACGAGCACGCATTCCAGGAATCCGCAGATGAGCAGTCCGTAACTGAAAGCCCAGTGGTCGAACATGTCGAGAAGCGTAAGGCCGAGCGTGCCGTCGTTCGCGAGTCCGGGATCGATCACCTTGGGGAGGGCGAAGGCGACCGAGCCGATTGCGCCGATCACGCAGATCGTCAGGACGACCGGGCGGCGGCCGATCCCGAACTTGTCGATGATTCCCGCGCCGATCCCCTCGACCAGAGATACGGACGACGTGAGGCCCGCGGTCAGCAGCAGCGTATAGAACAGGATGCCGAACAGCTTGACGCCCACGGGGAACGAACCGATCCCCTCGGGAATGACGAAGAACGTCATGCTGAGCGTGGACGCGCTCGGAACCACCGCGAAACAGAACAGCAGCGAGAAGATCGCGAGCCCCGCGATGAATTCGAACGAGCAGTTCAGGAACGAAATGGTCAGCGCGTTCGACGTCTGATCCGTCTTCTTCGGCAGATACGACGCGTACGTCGCCATGATTCCGAAGCCGAGCGAAAGCGTGAAGAAGATCTGCGAGAACGCCCCCTGCCAGACGTTGATGTCCTTCATGACTTCGAAGTCGGGCGTGAACAGCAGCAGCAGGCCGTTCGTGCCGTGCGGCAGCGTCAGGCCCCGCAGAATGAGCACGATCATGAACAGCCACATGAGCGGCACGAAGACTTTGACCGCGCGCTCGATCGATTTCGTTCCCCACCAGACGATGAGGCCGTTCAGGAACCAGACGAGCATCACGTAGCCGACCGCGTCGTATTTCGAGATCATGTCGAAGAAGAACGACATCGAATTCGACAGCGTGCCGCTTTCGAGCCCGAACGCCGGGACCGGGCGCGGCTCCCAGAGCGAGCCGAACGATCCGATCCACATGCCGAAGACCCAGCCGAGAATCGTGATGTAGTACATCGTGATCACCGCCGCGTTCAGCAGTCCGAACCAGCCGATCCACTCCCCCTTGACCCCCGCGATCTCGTACAGCGCTTCCGGAAACGCCTTGCGGGCGCGATGGCCGATGCCGAGTTCCAGGATCATGATCGGGATGCCGAGTGCGAAAAGCGCGATGAGATACGGGATGTAGAAGGCGCCCGCGCCGAAGCGATACGCGTTGGCGCTGAAGAAGACGATGTTGCCGAGCCCGATCGCGGACCCCGACGCGGCGAGAATGAAGCCGAGTTTCGATTTCCATTCGCCGCGCGACTGCGACATCGGCCCTCCCCGGTGAGTGGTGCGAGCGTAAGACACGGGCAGAGTACGAGATAGGGGATGCGGGTGTCAATGAAACAGCGGCCGGGCGGAGGGTGAGGGGGGCGTGTGCTTCTTGCCGGTCCTGGCCGACCGCCTTTGATGGTTTTGAATGGCCGGCGACATGGTTGCGGACATCTGTTGCCGGAAGACGGGATCTACCGGTGCGCCGAAGGCGGCCGGCTCAATGGGACCGGCTGCGTCGCACACGCCCCCCACCCCCCCTCCGCCCGACGTTCCCATCGTCAGAGTGTTGGAAGGAGAAAGAGAGGAGAAGAGAGGAGAAGAAAAGAAAGAGAAGAGAAGAGA
>JABDJQ010000074.1 GCA_013002425.1 Gemmatimonadota bacterium | reverse complement strand
CTCCTACAGCTACTGGCTGCGCGAGAAGGGGTGGAACGAGGCGCGGCACCTTTCGTTCGCGCGGCTCGACCTCGGCCTCGCGTACGTCGTAACGGGAATCTTCGGGGTGGCGACGATCGCGCTCGCGGCCGTGACTCTCTTTGCCGCCGGGATCGAAGTCGAGGGCCGGAACGCGGCGCTCCGGATGGCCGAGATGCTCGGCGAACGCGGCGGCATGGCGTCGCGGCTCTTTCTGATCGGCTTCTGGGGGGCGGTGGCGAGCAGCCTCGTCGGTGTCTGGGAATCGGTGCCGTATCTCTACACGGAGTACGTGCGTCTCGCGCGCCGGGGCGCGCATGAAGGCCACGGCTCGCATGAAGGCCGCGGCTCGCATGAACGCGGCTCGCATGAACGCGGCTCGCATGAACGCGGCGCCCCCGTCGATCCGGCGCGCACGGTGCACTATCGTATCTATCTCCTCTATCTCGCACTGCCGCCGATCGCGCTTCTCTATGTCGCGAAACCGGTCTGGCTCGTCATCCTCTATGCCGTGATCGGTTCGTTCTTCATGCCGTTTCTCGCGGGAACGCTTCTCTACATGCTGAATCGCAGAGATTGGATGGGGCCGCATCGGAACCGGATCCCTGCGAACGCCGGCCTCGTGTTCGCGCTCGGCCTCTTTGCGTATCTCGCGATCACCGAACTGGTGAAGAGGTTCGGCTCGTGAGGCGGCGGAGCGGGGAAGCCCCGCGTTTTCTGGTCGACGGCATGCTGGCGCGTCTCGCGCGCTGGCTTCGCGCGGCCGGCTTCGACGCGCAGTACGCGGACGGTACGGAGCCGCGGGCGCAGGCCGCGCAGGCGATGCGCGAGGGACGGATCGTCGTGACGCGGAACCGCCGGTTTCCGAAGGGTCCGGGGGCGCGACAGATCGTGCTCGAATCGAAAACGCTCGAACGTCAGATGGTGGAGCTGCTGCGCCATTTCCCCCACCTGAATCCGCTGGCGAGTCCCTTTTCCCGCTGCACCGGATGCAACGAACCGGTCGCGCCGAGCGAGCCTCCGAACCCGGCGCCGCCGGGGATCGAAGGGCCGTTCACGCGCTGTCCGCGATGCGGCCGCTATTACTGGCGCGGCAGTCATTACGACCGGATGCACGCGAAACTCGTGCACGTGGCCCGCGCTCTCGAAGAAAGCCGCGAGCGCGAAGCGGCGGGAGAACCGCCCCCGATCAAGCGCGAAGACTTCGACGAGTTCCTGCGCGAAGCGCTCATTCTGCTCGGCCTTTCGTGGCGCGGATACCGCCGTGTTCGCTGGGGATTTCGCACGCGGCTTCGAAACCGGCTGCGCGAACTCGGGCTGCTTCGCCTGCATGACTACATGCTTCTCGTGCGAAGCGACCCGAGCGAACGCGAACGCCTCGGCGCGCTGCTGGCAGTCACGATTTCGCGCTTCTTCCGAGACCGCGGCTTCTGGTTTCGCTTCGCGGACGACCTCTTCCCCGCGCTCGAGCGGGTCGCGTCCGGCGGGCCGGTGCGCGTCTGGTCGCTCGGCTGCGCTTCGGGGGAGGAGCCGTATACGCTGCGCATCATGTGGCGTGAATCGGGCCGGGCCGAGGAAGATCTCAGCGTGCTGGCGACGGACCTTCGTACAGTCTGTCTCGAACGCGCCAGGCGGCGTCTCTACCCCGAGAGCGCGGTGCACAACGTGCCTGCGGAGCTCCGATCGCGCTATCTGCACGAACGGCGCGGCACCTTTCTGCTCGACGAGGAGATCGCGCGCGGCGTGCAGTTCGAACGGTTCGACTGGCGGAGCGAAACGGGGTGGCCGGTCGGCGATTTCCACTGGGTGCTCGCGCGAAACGGCATCTTCACGTACGACGACGAATCGGGCGCGCTCGCGAAGCTGGAGCGCATCGAAGACGCGCTCGTGCCCGGCGGGTATCTCTGGATCGGGGGGAACGAGCGGCTTCCCGACGCGGCGCGGGCGCGCTGGACGAAGGTGGCGCCCAGCCTCTATCGGAAGTAACATGAGCGCTGCGGCGCGGACCGCCGCGGATTTCAGCGGCGCGGCGCCGGAGGGAGCTTGCATGGTAATCGGACTCGGCCTCGACCTCATCGAACTCGGGCGCGTGCGTGACGTCTACGATCGCTTCGGCGAACGGTTTCTGCGGCGCATCTTCCGCCAGGGCGAAATCGATTACTGTTTCGCAAAGAGCGATCCGGTGCCCTCGCTGGCGGGGCGCTTCGCGGTGAAAGAAGCGGCGATGAAAGCGCTCGGCACGGGATATTCGCGCGGCGTCTGGTTTCGCGACATCGAAGTCGTGCGCCCGCCCGGCTCGCCCCCCGCGATCCGATTTCACGGCGGCGCGAAAGCGCGCGCGGAACAGATGGGCGTCACGCGCGCACTCTGCACGATCACGCACGAACGCAACATGGGCGCCGCGGTCGTCATCTTCGAAGGAGAGTAAACATGGCCTATACGAAAAAGATGCAGGATCAGCTTGCGAACACGCTCAGCGAAACGCGCGAGGCCGGTCTCTATAAAGACGAACGCTGGATCCTGAGCGAGCAGGGCGTCGAGATCGAGGTCGAGTATCCGCGGGGCGCGAAGCCGCGCAAGGTGCTGAATTTCTGCGCGAACAACTATCTCGGCTACTCGAGTCATCCGGAGGTCGTCGCCGCGGCGCACAAGGGCCTCGACGACCGCGGTTTCGGCATGAGCAGCGTGCGCTTCATCTGCGGCACGCAGGACGTGCATACGGAACTCGAAGAGAAAATGGCAGAGTTTCTGGGCATGGAGTCGGCGATTCTGCTCGCCTCGTGTTTCGACGCGAACGCCGCGATCTTCGAAGTGCTGTTCGGACCGGAAGACGCGCTCGTCTGCGACCGGCTCATTCACGCGAGTCTGATCGACGGTATACGGCTCTGCAAAGCCCAGAAGGCGATCTACGCGAACGCGGACATGAACGATCTGCGCGAGAAACTCGCGGAGCTGCGTCCGAAGGCGCGGAACCTCGCGATCGTCACGGACTCGGTCTTCTCTATGGACGGCATCATGGCGCCGCTCGACAAGATCGCGGACCTCGCCGACGAGTTCGACGCGATGATCATCACGGACGAATGCCATTCGTCGGGCTTTCTCGGGAAGACGGGGCGCGGCGTGCACGAGCATTACGGCGTGATGGATCGCGTGGACGTAATCACGACCACGCTCGGCAAGGGGCTCGGAGGCGCGGCGGGCGGGATCATCGCCGGCCCGCGCGAAGTGATCGAGATGCTACGGAACCGGGGCAGGCCGTATCTCTTTTCGAACGCGGTGCCGCCTTCGATCGTATGCGGAG
>JABDJQ010000034.1 GCA_013002425.1 Gemmatimonadota bacterium | reverse complement strand
GATCGATGTCGCGGCCGACGAAACCGTGGCGATCCCCGGCGGCGTCGAACGGCTCGCGCTCGTCAAATCGTGCAACGTGCTCGTGCTGAAGCCGATGGTGCTCGGCGGCGCGCTGAACGCGCTTCGTATCGCGAAGATCGCGCAGGCGCGCAAGTACCGGCTCGTGATTTCGCATCTGTTCGACGGGCCGATCGGTCTCGCCGCGGGAATGCAGCTCGCGTGCGCGCTCCCGTATCCCCCGCTCGCGTGCGGCCTCGACGAACACCCCGGCCTTTCGATCTGGCCCGACGCGCTCCCCGCCGGAATGGGCGCAAACTCGTTCCGGCTCGACGAACGCCCCGGCCTCGGCCTGCCCCTGCTGCAACCGGTCGCCTGATGCCGGCGCGCGGTTTCCTGAATCGTGCGGCCGAACGATGGAGCGACCGCCCCGCGCTGATTTTCGACGACCACGACTGGACGTACCGCAAACTCGCCGACATCGTCAAGGCGCGCCGGCTCGCGCTCGGTCTCACCACTCCCCATGAAAGCGATGCGAAAGCCGGCGACACGAAAGTCCGCGACGCGAGAACCGCCGATCCGAGTGCGGACGACGCGGCCGGCCGCACGATTCGGCTGACGCCCCATCTCGACGACGACTCGCTCGTCGACATTCTCGCTTACTGGTCGTCGAACAAACCCTTCGCTCTTCTCCAACCGGGGTGGACCGATCACGAGCGCGAAAATGCGAACACGCTGCTGCGCGAAGAGGCGCTTCGCCGGGGAGATGTCGTCTTCTTCACGTCGGGAACGACCGGACTGCCGAAGGGAGTCGTGCACACCCGCGAGTCCCTCTTCGCCGGCGCCCGGGCGATTGCCGAGCACTTCGAACTGACGCCGCGCGACCGCTGGTTCTCGCCGCTTTCGCTCGCGCATGTCGGCGGTTTTGCCCCCGTTCTCCGCGCGCTCACGACGGGCGGCGCGCTCGTTCTTCCGTCGCACGCGGGCGCGCGCACGCTCCGCGGGTCGCTGCTCGAGCGGGAAGCCACGATCACGTCCCTCGTTCCGTCAATGCTGCGTACTCTGCTGCGCGATCCCGCCGTGCCGAGTCTCCGGCGCGTGATGATCGGGGGGGACGCCCTCGACGAAGACGACCTCGTGCTCGCGGAGGCGCGCGGCTACCCGGTCGTACCCACCTACGGCATGACGGAAACCGGCGCCGCCATCGTCGATCTGCGGGCCGGTCGCCCGATCGGCACGGCGGAGCTCCGGGCGAGCCCGGACGGCCTGGTTTTCGTGCGCGGTCCCTCGCTCTTCCGCGGCTACCTGCTGGAAACGGGTGTCGAGTCACCGCTCGACAAAGAAGGCTGGTTCGCTACGGGGGACAGAGGACGAGTCTCGGGAGCCGGGAACGTAGTCGTAGAGGGCCGCGCTCTGCCCGTCTTCATCACCACCGGAGGGGAAACGATCGACGCGAACGAAGTCGAACTCGTGCTTCACGGCATCCGCGGCGTGGACCGGGCCATGGTCGTCGGAGTTCCCGACCCCGAGTGGGGAAAGATCGTGGGCGCCGTTCTCTGGGCGCCCGGCGCGACTTCGTCTGTCCATACCGGTGGCGCCGTCGATGTCGCATCTGTCCGGGACCGTTGCCGCGAACGGCTGGCGAGTCACAAACGTCCCCGGCTTCTCCTGATCGTCACGCCCGGTTCATCCGGGCCGGCGGACGCAACCGCGGCGGTCACTTACCTGCGGGAGCACGGAACACGGATTACGTATCGATAAAGGAAGGACGGTCGACGCATGAGCGAACTCCAAAACAACCATCCGTATCTCGCGAAGCTCCGCGAATTGATCAAGAAGCTGCCCGAGGGTCAGGAAAAGGAAGCGTGGGGTCATCCGACGTTTCGCGCCGGCAAGAAACTGTTCGCGATCTTCGGAGACTACGAGGGGAAGCCGTCGCTTTCGATTAAAAGCACGCCCGCGGAACAGGCCGGCCTTACCGAACGTCCCGAGTATTACATGCCGCCCTACGTCGCGAATGCCGGATGGGTCGGGGTGCGGATTCAGAAAGTGAAGTGGAAGGAAGTCGAGGCGCTGCTCGTCAAGGGCTATCGACTTGTCGCGCTGAAACGCATGCTGAAGGCGCTCGACGGAGAGTGAGGCGCGCGCCCGTCAGATGCGAAGCAGTTCCCGCCAGTTCAGCACCAGTTTCACCGGCAGGCCGCCGCTCTCCTCCAGGGATTCAATCATCCAGATCCGATTTCCGTCACGCGTCACGTCGCTCTTGATGGACCGTCTCGCGTCGAGAAGGATCTCGGGGCGCAGGATCTGCAGATCGTCTCCGGAAACCTCGTAGCCCGCCCGCATGACCTTCGCGAGTTTGATGCCGTAGTAGAGAATCTGCGTGTGCTGCGCGTCGAACTTCGGCGCGTTTCCTTCTTCCGAACCCGAGACCTGCCATCTGCGGCCGCCCTCGGGAAACGCGGTCACATAGGCGTGCAACCTTCCCGTTTCGTCGGACGAGTAGGCGAGCCAGCGCCCGTCGGGCGAGAACGACGCCGAGCGTTCGAGGTAGTCAGTGTCCGTCCACTGCACGGGCTCGCGCTCCGGGTCGAGCGGTACGAGCCAGAGGTTGTTGTCCGAAGCGGAGCAGATCACGAAAGCGCTGTCCGGATGCCAGGCGGTCGGCCACAGTTGAATCGATTCGCTTCGATGCACTTCCACTTTGTCAGACCCGCCCAGAACGCTCTTTCGATAGAGGACCCGCTCGTTCCCTTCGAATGCATGGTAGAGAATCTCCGCGCCGTCGGGCGACCAGGCCGGGGAAAGCTCTTCTTCCTGTCCGAACGTGAGCCTCGTCTGGACTTCGCTTTCGAGATCGATGATCCAGATGTCGTTCGATCCGGACTCCGGGTCGGACACGTTCACCGCGGCGAATTTGCCGTCCGGCGAAACAGTGAAGTCGTTGTAGTAGCCCTTCTCTTCGAGCGCGCGCACCTGTTCTCCGGATCGATCGTACGCGGCAAGCTGCATCAGGCTGGCAT
>JABDJQ010000027.1 GCA_013002425.1 Gemmatimonadota bacterium | reverse complement strand
ACGATACGGTGCCCCGATTCCTCGCGACGGGCGAGTGGGAGCCGAACCCGACAGTGGCGACGCTCTCGAACGCGATGGACGTCTCCGCGCCGAACAACTGGCCGCGGGTCGAGGCGATGTTCGCGCGCGGCGATCTGGAGCCCGGCATTCTCACCGGGTTCGTCACGAGCGAACCCGAGACCGAAGCGAAGCTGCTTACACTGAACGAATACGGATACGTGAGCGAGCCGCATGCCGCCGTGGCGTTTCGCGCCCTCGAAGAACGTCTCCTGCCCGGCGAGAACGGCCTCTTTCTCGGCACCGCGCATCCCGCGAAGTTCCTGGAAACGGTCGAGCGCGTGCTCGAAACGAAACTCGCGCTCCCCGAGCCGCTCGCGGCCGTTGCGGACAAGGGAGTTCTCTCCGTTCACATCCCGAATGATTTCGGCGCGTTCGAGCGCGAACTCAGGACACGCCTGGGGTAACGACTCATCTCCTTCGACACCACACCAGACGCAGACGATCGCTCCGGCCCCGGCAGGAAACGCACCGCCGTCATCATCGGCGCCGGTCCCGCCGGCCTGACCGCGGCATACGAACTGCTCCTTCGCACCGACGTACATCCCGTCGTGATCGAGATGTCCGAATACATGGGCGGAATTTCGCGCACCGTGAACTACAAGGGAAACCGGATCGACATCGGCGGTCACCGGTTCTTTTCGAAGTCCGACCGCGTCATGAACTGGTGGCTCGAAATGATGCCTGTCGAACCCGGCGCGGACGACGAAATCGCGATCACGTACCAGCGCCGGTCGCGCACAGTCAGCACAAAGCCCGCGCGACCCGAAGCACGGAAACCCGACGCCACGCCGAACTCCCCGACGGGCCGCGCGCCGCACTCCCCTTCAGGCACGGCGCCGGACCCCGACATCGTCATGCTCGTTCGCAGCCGCAAGTCGCGCATCTACTTTCTTCGTAAACTGTTCGAGTACCCGATCCGGCTCAGCGTCGACACGCTTGCAAAACTCGGCGTGCCGCGCGTCGCCAGTATCGGTTTCAGCTACGTCAGAGCCGCGCTCTTCCCGATCCGCCCCGAAACCAACCTCGAAGAATTCTTTATCAATCGATTCGGGCGCGAACTCTACTCCACGTTCTTCGAATCCTATACGGAAAAAGTGTGGGGCGTGCCCTGCCGCGGCATCAGCGCGGAGTGGGGCGCTCAGCGAATCAAGGGGCTTTCGATTACGAAAACGATCGTGCACATGTTAAGGAAACCGTTCTCGCGGGGCGGCGATCTCGCGCAGAAGAATACCGAGACATCGCTGATCGAACGCTTTCTTTACCCGAAGCACGGGCCGGGACAGATGTGGGAGGAAGTCGCGCGCCGCGTGATCGAAATGGGCGGCGAAATCCATACCGGCCTTCGTGTGAGCGCGGTTCGAACGGCAGGCGTGACCGGCGCCGGAGACGCAGTCAGAGTATCCGGCGTCGACACGACACGCGCCGACCGCACGCCCGGCCCTTCGTTCGACGCGGACTTCTTCTTTTCGACCATGCCGATCCGCGAACTGATCGCACAGCTCGACTGCGACGTTCCCGAAGACGTGCGCGCCGTAAGCGACGGCCTCGTGTACCGCGACTTTCTGACGGTCGGACTGCTCGTGAAGAGGCTCGAACTGCGCGACGACTCCGAACCCGCCCGCAAACTGATTCGCGACAACTGGATCTACATTCAGGAGCCGGACGTGCGGGTCGGCCGGCTTCAGATTTTCAACAACTGGAGCCCGCACATGGTCGCCGACCCCGATACCGTCTGGATCGGACTCGAGTACTTCTGCAACGATACGGACGATCTCTGGAGGATGACCGACAAGGCGCTCCAGGAACTCGCGCGCGTGGAAATGGAGCGCATCGGCATTCTTGCGCCCGGCGCGGTGCTCGACGCCACCGTGATTCGCATGCCGAAGACGTACCCCGCCTACTTCGGCACATACGACGAATTCCCGAAGCTGCGCGCGTTCGTAGACCGCCTCGAGAATCTCTTCCTCGTCGGGCGAAACGGCATGCACAAGTACAATAACCAGGACCACTCGATGCTGACCGCGATGACGGCCGTCGATAATATCGCCGCCGGACGAACGGACAAGACCAACATCTGGGACGTGAACGCCGAGCAGGAGTATCACGAAGAGAAGTGAGTGCCTGGTCTCGATCGCCGCCGCTCGACAAAGATCCGCCCGATCCATACAATGACGACTGACCCCGACCCAGGCGAAAGCAGCACTCGTGATCGGCAAAAAGCTCGCACACTATGAAGTGATCGAAAAGATCGGCGCAGGCGGCATGGGCGAAGTCTGGCTCGTGCGGGACACGAAACTCGATCGCAACGCCGCCATCAAAGTACTGCCGGCCGAGTTCGCCGCCGATCCGGAGCGTCTCGCCCGCTTCGAGCGTGAGGCGAAGTTCCTCGCGTCACTGAACCATCCGAACGTCGCCTCGATCTACGGCCTGGAACACGACAGCGGCATTCACTTTCTCGTGCTCGAACATATCGAAGGCGACTCCCTGAACGAGCGTGTGAAGCAGGGCCCGATTCCCGTACGGAAAGCGCTCGATGTGGCGCTCCAGTTCGCGATCTCGATTGTAGAGGTCAAGGGTTTATTTTTTATACATCGCGTTGTGAAGG
>JABDJQ010000016.1 GCA_013002425.1 Gemmatimonadota bacterium | reverse complement strand
CTTCCGGACGTCGAAGTGGACAAGACCGGCGGCGACGTTCTGCTGACCGGCACGATCGACGTGGAAGGAGACTGGACGCATACGACGGGCGTGGTGAACGCGGGTGCATCGACCCTGCGTTTTGTCGGTTACAGTTCGTCAACGTTCACTCCGGGGTCGGTTGCGTATTACGGCGTGACGTACGAGAAGGATTCCGGTGATGACCTGACGATCAACGGCACGGCCACCGTTACCAATACCCTCTACCTGAACGGCGCGTCCATAAGCTCGGACGTGAACACGGGCACTTTCGATGTCACGGGTGACGTGATCGTGGGAACGAATCACGGCGGCGGCACCGCGCTGGTGCGGTTGACGGGCGCCGGCAGTCAAACCGTGTCGTCGTCGGGCGGATGGCTTCCGGACGTCGAAGTGGACAAGACCGCGGGGGATGTTTCTCTGACCGGCACCGTCGACGTCGAAGGCGACTGGACGCATACGGCCGGTACGTTGACGGCCGGTACTGCGACGCTGCGGTTCGTGGGGTACAGCAAAATGTTTACGCCGGGTTCGGCCGTGTACCACAACATTACATTCGAAAAGTATTCCGGCTACGATCTGACGATCAACGGAACGGCCGCTGTTACCGATACTCTCTACCTGAACGGAGGGGGCACGGGATCGGAAGTATTCACCGGCACTTTCGACCTTGCGGGGGACCTGATCGTGGGCGCGACACACGGAGGCGGCTCGGCGCTGGTGCGGTTCATGGGCGGCGGCAGTCAAACCGTATCGTCGTCAGGCGGATGGCTCCCCAGCATCGAAGTGGACAAGACTGCCGGCGATGTCACGCTGGTCGGCACTCTCGACGTGGAAGAAGACTGGACACATACCGCGGGGACTGTGAACGCGGGCGCCTCGACTCTGCGCTTCATGCGTTACAGCAAGACGTTTACGCCTGGCTCGGTCGCGTACCACAACGTCACGTTTGAAAAGTATTCCGGCTACGACCTTACGATCAACGGAACGGCGACGGTTACCAACGATCTCCACCTGAACGGGGGAGGTGCGGGGTCGGAAGTATTCACGGGCGCCTTCGACGTCGCGGGCGATGTCACCGTGGGGGCCGACAACGGCGGCGGCACGGCGCTCGTGCGTCTCACGGGTACAGGCGACCAGAATCTGTCTTCCGGCGGAGGCGTTCTTCCCTTCCTGGCGATCGACAAGACCGCCGGTGTCGCGCGACTGACCTCTGCCGTTTCTTCCGAGCGGGACGTTTCCGTAACCGAGGGCACTCTGGACCTGGCGGGTTTCGACTTGACGGCAACGGGCGATTTTGACGTGGCGAGTGCGGGGACGCTGCAGATGTTCGGGAACGAAAGCGTCGCGTATAACTCGATCGATCTCCTTCCCGGATGCGAAGTGCGCTACACCGGAACCGTCGGACCTTATGCCGTCAGAGACTGGAGCTATCAGAATCTCACGTTCGATGGAGCCGGCGGCACGTTCCAGCTCTGGTCGTCCGAGACCGTCGCCGCGGACTTGACGATCGCGGCCGGTACTTTCGATATCGCCGGATACGATCTTTCGGTCACGGGCGCGTTTTCGAACGACGACAGGCTGCGCCTGCACGGGAATCAGACTGTCGCGCTCACGATGGATGTCGACAGCGGGGTACTCGAATACTCGGGGAGCGGGACTTACGGAAGCCTCGCTGCCGGGAACGAATACTACGGACTCGTCTTCGACGGCCCGGGCGACTGGACGATCGACGGCGACCTCACCGTGCACGCGGACTTCACGATCAGTGACGGAACTCTCGACGTCTCGGCATCCGATCATGCGATCGATGTTGCCGGCGACTTTACGAACCGAAGTACGTTGCAGGCACGCAACGGAACCGTGACATTGTCGGGGCAGGGCCAGGGTATCTTCGGCACCACGACCTTCTACGATCTGAACAAGGTCGTGACGCTGGAAGACACTCTCGTTTTCGAGGCCGGCGAGATCCAGAGTGTCAACGGATCGGCAACCCTTGCGGGGGCCTCCGGCAATCCGTTGGTGCTGCGGTCTTCCACTCCGGGAATCTACTGGTACCTCGACCTGAACTCGGGCGCGAGCAAGAGCATGAGCCATGTCGATGTCCGGGATTCCGACGCTTCCCTTTCGGCGGTCGCGCTGGTTCCGATCGACCCCGCGAATTCGGTGGATGCGGGGCACAATCTCTCGTGGTTCTCGTCGGGCGGTTCGGGGATGGCGCCGGTGCTGTCCTCGATCGGCGCGCAGTCGGTGGACGAGGGACAGAACCTGAATTTCGGAATTTCCGCCGTCGATCCTGACTCGACGATACCCGCTCTCTCGGCTCAGAACCTGCCGATGAACGCCACGTTCGTCGATCTCGGAAACGGGAGCGGCGTGTTCGACTTCAACCCGGACTTCACACAGGCGGGAACCCACCTCGTGACATTCCAGGCGTCGGACGGCGTGGAGACGGATACGGAGATCGTCACGATCACGGTCGACAATGTCAATCGGGCTCCGATCCTCGTGGCCGTCGACTCGCAGTATGTCGACGAGGGCCAGACCCTGGCTTTCAACGTGCGTGCTTCCGATGCCGACGGCGCGTTTCCCGCGATCACGGCCGAGGATCTGCCCTCGAATGCCGGCTTCATCGATTACGGCAACGGCGTGGGCGTCTGCACCTTCAGTCCGGACGATACGCAGGCGGGGGCGTACACGATCCGCTTCATCGCCGGTGACGGCGCGCTGGCGGACACCGGGCTGGCGGTCGTTACCGTCAACGATGTCAGCGGCGTCAATCAGCCGCCGGTTCTCGTACCCGTCGACTCTCAGTTCGTAACGGCAGGGGGGACCCTCGTTTTCAACGTGCGCGCTTCCGACGCCGACGGCGCGTTCCCCGCGATCACGGCCGAGGATCTCCCCGCGAACGCCGGCTTCGTCGATTACGGCAACGGCGTGGGCGTGTGCACTTTCAATCCCGACGATACGCAGGAGGGGGCGCACACGATCAGGTTTGTCGCCAGTGACGGCGCGCTCGCGGACACGGGGCTGGCGGTCGTTACGGTGAACGCTGCCGGCGGCGCGAATCAGCCGCCCGTCATCACTCCTGTCGACTCTCAGTTCGTTACGGCGGGTAATACGCTCGTATTCAACGTGCGCGCGTCCGATCCGGACGGCGCATTTCCCGCCATCACCGCCGGGAATCTGCCCGCCAACGCCTACTTCATCGATTACGGCAATGGCGTCGGCGTATGCACGTTCTCCCCGGAGGCGTCGCAGTGGGGAGATCACGTTGCGACCTTCCTCGCGAGTGACGGCCAGCTGGCGGATACGCTGGCGGTCGCGATCGTTGTCGATACGGTCGACACGACCGACACCACCGATACGACCGACACGACAGATACGACAGACACCACCGACACGACAGACACTGAGAACCGCGCGCCCGTGCTCGCGGCCGCCGGCCCGTTCTGGGTCAGCGAGGGTGCCACGTTGTCGTTCAGCGTGGCGGCGATCGATCCGGACGGGACGACGCCGTCCGTGACCGCGGTCGCGATTCCCGCCGGCGCCGGGGTTGTCGACAACGGCAACGGCACGGCGACGCTGACTTTCAGTCCGGGCTTCGATCAGGCGGGATCGCACGGTGTCACGTTCATTGCCGGCGACGGAGAGCTCGCCGACACGGGAGTCGTCCAGATCATCGTCGTCGACGTGAACCGGCCGCCGGCCATGGTCGTCGCCGGTGCGGGATCCGTTCTCGAAGGGAACCGTCTCGAGATCGTCGTCAGCGCATCGGATCCGGACGGGGACTTTCTGCACTTGACGGTTCTGAGCGCGCCTCAGAACGTCGCGTTCGTCGATTCGGGCTCCGGTACGGGCGCGTTCACGTTCGATCCGGATTTCGGCCAGGCGGGAACGCATCTCGTCACGTTCTCCGTTTCGGACGGTTCTCTTTCCGATCAGGAAACGGTCGTGATCACGGTGCTCGACGCCGATCGATCTCCCCTGCTTCACGATCCGGGTCCGCAGGTGGTCGAAGAAGGGAAGCGGCTGACCTTCCAGGTATGGGCGACCGATCCGGATGGCACGAGTCCGCTGCTCTCGGTCGAAGGCATGCCGGAGAACGCCTCTTACAGCTACGCATCAACCTCTCTTCTCACATTCGAGTTCGAACCTGATTACGATCAGGCTGGAAGTCATGTCGTCAGGTTCATCGCTCTCTCCGGTTCACGGTCTGATACCGTCGACGTGAGCGTGGAAGTCGTGGAGCACAATCGTTCCCCGGTGCTCGCGGCGGTCAGCGCGCACGTACTTCAGGAGAATTCGGAACTGATACTGCCGGTCCAGGCTTACGACCCCGACGGGATCGTTCCGGTCCTCTCGGCGGAAGGCGTGCCGGCGAACGCCGTCTTTACCGATTTCCTGAATGGAACGGGTGAACTGCGGTTCAGCCCGGGCTTCGATCAGGCGGGGATTTACGAACTGACGATCATGGCCGGCGACGGATTTCTGGTGGATACGCAGACCGTCACGATCGAAGTCGTCGAAACCAATCGGATGCCCGCGATCGACGAGTCACTGATCACGCCGGCGCTCGTTGTTTCCGAGGGGGGCCAGATCAGCCTGCCTGTCAGCGCTACAGACCCGGACGGCGCCGCGCCCGCTCTCTCGATGGCGAACGTGCCGCGAAACGCGACGTTCGTCGACTTCGGAGACGGCAGCGGAGAATTCGAATTTTCGCCGGATTACGATCAGGCCGGCGTCTACGAAATCACGCTCGTCGCTTCAGACGGCCTGCTGGCTGATTCGATGGATGTCGCGATCACGGTCGACGGCACGAATCGGGCGCCGCAGTTGTCCGTCTCCGAAGAGTCTCTGAGCGCACCCGAGGGCGGTCGCATGGAAGTCCTGGTCTCGGCTTTCGACGACGAGGGTACGGTTCCCAGGCTCACGGTCGAAGACCTGCCGGAGAATGCGACTTTCGTCGACTCGGGCAACGGCCGGGGAAGATTGACATTCGATCCGGGCTACGATCAGGCCGGTGAGTACCTTCTCACGGTGACCGCAAGCGACAGTGTCTCGAGCGAAGCGAAAGTGATCTCCATGACCGTTACGGAAGTCAGCCTGCCGGAGTCCTTCGTCCTGCGGCAGAACTGTCCGAACCCCTTCAATGCTTCCACGCAGATCACATACGTTCTGGGCAGGGAAGAGGCCGTTTCGATCCGAGTCTACGACCTGACGGGGCGCAGGGTCGCGACGCTCGTCGACGACCGCCGGCCCCCGGGCGAGCATCTCCTGATGTGGGACGGTACCGATATCCGGGGCGATGTTCTGCCGTCCGGGACATACTTTTATCGATTGCGCACCGGCGATCGTTACGAGACCAGAAAAATGACGCTGGTGAAATAGCGCCGTTCGCCAAATCCTTTGACATTTCGTTCCGGCCGTGGGCACCTTGGGGCATTCGCTTCAGCCAGGGGAGTGCGCGTGTCCGGAAACGGCCGGTATCGGAAGATGATTGCAGACGGCGTCACCAGTGTCGCGGTCGCCTTTCTGGTTTTCTTCCTGACCGAATCGGCGCTGCGCATTCTCTACCCCGAGAAGGTGCTGGAGATCGCGACGCGGCGCCTCCACGTGCAGGATCTTGCTTACGAATACAATCCTGAATATCTGGTCGACCTGAAACCCGGCATCAGCAAGACATTTGCGCAGGCGGGCGCCGACGGGGTTCGCAGAGTGCATTGGAATTCCAATCGAGACGGTTTCCGCGGAAGCGAATTGCAGTCTCGGCCGGAAACCCGTGTCATGGTGTACGGCGACTCGAACATTCAGGCGAGATTCTCCCCCGTTGCCCGTTCTTTCGCGGGCAGGCTCGAGCGATATCTGAACCGCGATCAGGGAACCGCCGTCGAAGTCGTCAACGCGGGCGTGATCGGCTTCGGCCCGGATCAGAGTCTCAAGAAGTTCATGGCGCAGGTCGACCGCTTCAGGCCCGCGGTCGTCATCTTTCACGTGTTTGCCGACAACGATTTCGGCGACATCGTTCGCAACCGGCTCTTCGAGATCGGCCCGAACGGCGCGCCGGCCGAAACCGGATTCAAACCTGCCGTCGACCCCTCCCTTCAGGGCCCCCCGTCCCGGCTTCTGATCACCAGAGCCGCGAGGAAAATCCTGAACCGACTGGGGATCGGAACAATCGAGACGAACCCGTCGCCGGACGGCCTGTCCTTTCAGAACGGATCGGCCGTCGACGTCGCGGAAAACATCGAGACGCGCATGGCCTTGAGCGCAAGCGAGTTCGAGGTCTACACCCGGAGGCAGCGGAAACGGTTTTCGCATTTCGCCGATCACTACGACATCGACCTGGCTCTCCACCCGACAAGTGAGTCCGCCCTGGCAAAAATCGCCCTGATGGAGGCGATTCTGGAGAAGGCTGCCGCCGTCGCCTCGAGCAGCGGGGTCGAGTTCGTAGTACTGATCCAGCCGTCCTCCCGAGACATGAGCACGCATCTGCGCCCGAACTACGAAGACTTCGGCGAATACGAAAACTACCGGCAGGACCTTTTGACATCAACGATTGATGCAATCTGCGATCGACTTGGCATTCGCAGGATCAACCTCTTTCCCGTCTTCACGGAGAACGATCCCGAGTCGCTGTTCTTCACGACGGAAAACGACCATTGGAGCGATAAAGGGCAGGACCTCGCGGCGCGCGAGACCGCTCGGTACCTGCTGGAAACGATCATGGTGGAATACGCGCGATGAGACTTCTCGAAGCCGTTATGAAGATCGTTCCGATTGCGGTCATCCTGCCGTTCGTTCTTCTGTCATTCGACACGCATCCGCAGGCTGATGATTTCTGGTACGCGAACGACACGTTCGAGCGCGGCTACGTGGACTTCCTGTCGTGGCACTGGAACGAATGGAGCGGTCGCTATTTCGGTTCGGCCTGCGCGGCCGCGGCTCCGCACCTGCTCGCCGCAATGGGAACCGACATCGTTTCCGCGTACGGCATCGGTGGAATCGTGTCGCTCGCGATCGCTTTCGTGTCGCTCTTCCTGATCGTACGCATGCTCCGCGCGGCGTCCGGGCTCGCAGGCGCGGTATTCGGAGGCGCAGGCGGGGCGTTGTTCGGCAGCATGCTCCTCTTCGCCCTGTTCGTTTCCCGCGTTCCGTCGCCTGCCGAAGAATTCTACTGGTGGAACAGTCAGGCGATGGTCGTCTGGGGGTGCTGGCTCCTTCATTTATATGCCGCCGCCGCCGTACTTTCGGCGAGGGGGTTCGCCGAAGCGGGCGCGGCCGGCCGTCTCGGCCGTGTGGCGATCTGCGCCGCTCTCGGATTCGCCGTCACCGGCTGCAACGAACCCGTTGCGCTTGCGGTTCCGGGCGTGGCGATCGCGGGTGTCGTCGCGACCGCTCTATTGCGCCACCCGTCCGCGCTTCTCTGGCGGCTGCTCGCCGTGTTCGGGATCGCCGGCGCGGCTCTGTCGTTCTTCTCGCCCGGGAACGCGAAACGAAGCGCGCACTACGATGAGGCCGGGCAGGTGGAAACGGGGATCGCGTATCTCCACGAGTCCCTGCCGCGGGGGATCGTCGAGCTGGCGACCCATGTCGCTTCCTGGTCGGTCGACTCGGGGCTTCTCGCCCTCACGGTTCTTCTGCTCCCTGTGATCGTCGCGGCGGCCGCGCGCGGTCCCTTCGCCGGCGCCCGATTCCGGGCGGCGACTCTCGTAATCTATGGGGTGATCTGGATGGGGCTCGTGTTCTCTGCGTTCTTTCTTCCGGTATTCGCGGGCGACTATCTGCCCCCCCGGCTCGTCAACACGGCCTATCATCTGTATCTGATGGGGTGGTTCGGCGGCGTCTACCTGGTCGCCGCCCTGTTCTGGAATCGCGCTTCGGCTCTCGTTCTTCCCGCGTCGGTCGGTGTTCCGGCGCGCATCGTTCTGATCGTGAGTCTGTTCTCGATCGGAAACTTCGAAGAAGCGGCGCGCGACTGGGCGAGCAAAGCGCCCGTGTACGACCGCGAACACGAGGCTCGATACGAAATGATCCGGGCGGCCGCAGCTTCGGATGAACTCGATCTGGTCGTGCCGCCACTGACCTTCTGGGCGATTCCCCGCACGGTATTCGTGCGCGATATCACGCCGGATGCGGGCAACTGGCGTAACGTCGAATGCGCCGAATACTTCGGGCTGCGTTCGATTCGAACCACTCGTTATTGATATCGAAGCTCGTCGATGCAACCGTGCAGGCCGGCTGCTCACCCGAAAAAAACTCCGCCGACAATACTGCCGGCGGAGTCTGCTGCCATTCGCCGTATTGTGAGGTATGGCGGATAGTGGGGGAGTAACAGCACGCACGGGGGCAGCCGGTCGAGTCGGATTCAAAACGTCGGGCGCTCGCGTTTCGATCCGGCTCCGCCGATTGTGGCTTCTTCACCCACTGACGATCTTGCATTCCGTGCGGCAAAAGACGTAGGCTCCGGGCTGAGGCCGGTCGAAGTCCATCCAAACGAGATGAGTTCCTCGTGCTCAAATCTTTCAGCGCAGAACTGTCCAGCCTGATGCAGAGCGGACGCGGGCGACGCAATCTCAAGGCGCTCGGAAAATTCCTGTTCGTACTGCTGTCGATGGTCGTCTTCTACTCGATCCTGTTCCATGTGCTGATGCTGCGGGAGGGCCAGGAGCACACTTGGCTCACGGGGCTCTACTGGACCTTGACGGTCATGTCCACGCTCGGTTTCGGCGACATCACGTTTCATACCGACCTCGGACGACTGTACTCGATCGTCGTTCTGCTTTCCGGTACGACGTTCATGCGCGTTCTGCTGCCGTTCACGTTCATCGAGTTCTTCTACCAGCCGTGGATGGCCGCGCAGGCCGCGGCCCGGGCGCCGCGCACTCTTCCGCCGAAGATCCGGGGCCACGTGCTGCTGACGAACCACGACGTTGTGACGAGCGCGCTCATTCGCCGTCTCGACCAATATCAGTACGAGTACGCGCTGATCGTTCCGGAAGTCGAGGACGCCCTCAGACTGCACGACCTCGGGATCAAAGTGCTCGTCGGCGAGCTCGACGATCCCGAGACCTGGAAGCAGGGCCGCGTTGCGGAGGCGTCGCTCGTCGCGACCACGTCGAGCGACGTGATCAACACGAACGTCGCTCTCACCGTGCGGGGCATCGCCGATGAACTCCCGATCATTACGACCGCGAGCGATCAGGCCTCCGTGGACATCATGGGCCTCGCGGGCAGCAGCTTCGTGCTGCAGATGGAGGAGCTGATCGGCAATTCGTTTGCCGCGCAATCTCTCGGCGGAGACGCCATGTCCCATGTAATCGGAGGCTTCGGCGTGCTTCTGATCGCGGAAGCGACCGCCCGCGGCACGCCGCTCGTGGGCAGGACGATTCGGGAAAACCAGGTGCGCGAGAAGATCGGGGTCGCCGTAGTCGGTGTCTGGGAGCGCGGACGTTTCGAGTCTCCGACTCCGGACACGATGATTCGGGAGAACACCATTCTCGTGCTGGCCGGTTCGAAGCAGAGTCTCGATGCGTACAACGAACTCTTCTGCATTTACAACGTTTCGACCGCCCCCGCGGTGATCATCGGAGGGGGACGGGTCGGCCGGGCGACCGCCCGCGCTCTTGCGCGAAAGAAAATGGACTATCGTATCGTCGAGATGCTTCCCGAGCGGATTCCCGACTCCGACAAGTACGTGCAGGGGAGCGCCGCGGATCTCGCCGTGCTCGAGGCCGCGGGGATTCGCGAGGCGCCGACCGTGATCATCACGCCGCACGACGACGACATGAACGTCTATCTGACCGTCTACTGTCGCAAACTCCGGCCGGACATCCAGATCCAGAGCCGCGCCACACAGGAGAGAAACGTCGCCGCGCTGCATCGCGCCGGGGCCGACAGCGTGCTCTCCTACGCGTCGATCGGCGCGAGCGCGATCATGAACATGCTGCGCGGAAACAGGATTCTGATGGTGGCCGAAGGGCTCGACCTTTTCGAGGTGCGTGTCCCCGACCAGCTCGTCGGGCGGGCCATCGGCGAGTCGTCGATCCGCGAGCGCACCGGGTGCAGCATCGTCGCGATTCATACGGATGCCGGCATGCAGGTCGTGCCGGACCCCTCGGTGATCCTCGCCGAAGATGCCGAGATCGTTCTGATCGGTACGGCCGAGTCGGAAGAGCGCTTCCTCGGTCTTTACGCGCGGTGAAGCCGTTTTGCGCGAAACCAAACGGACAAGAGGCCCGATACGATAGTGACCGCAGGGCGTTTCTCTGCGCAGGCTCGAATCGGCGCATGCCGCGAAAGGAGACAGTCATGGCGAAGATCAGACCGAAAGCCGGTCCCACGGCCGCACCCGGCGCGGGGAGCGCGGATGCCGCGAAGGCGCCGAACAAGAAAAAAGTGAAGACCAGGGGAGCGCCCTCTGCGCCGGGACAATCCACGGATCCCGCGAAGACGGCTGCCGATCTTTCGAAAGCGAAGAAGAGCCGCACCGGGAAGCTGCTCGAGGGCAAGCCGGGGGCCGCGCGCGCCGCGGCGGCGAAGAAGAAGGCCGCGGGTGCGAATCTGCCCGGGCTCATGCAGCGGGTGAGAAGGCGGGCGGCCGGCCTGGCGACGCGCTTCCTCGTTCGACTGGAAGCACGAACTCAGCGCGTTCATACGATCATCCAGAGACATCACGAACTCGGCTACGTCGTCCGCTATGGCGGCAAGGATGAAGAACACCGCGAGGAGGAGATCAAGAAGGCGGCTCTCCGTCTGCAGGAACTGGGCGCCGGTTCCGGAAACGGGACGCCGGCGCTCGCGCGACTCATGGAACGCGCGTCCGGCCTCGACGGGAACAGCGGGGCCGCCGACTGGGCGGCGAGGTTCAGGGGCGCCGGGGAGCTGATCGAGGAGTCGGGCCGGGAACTGCATGACGTGAACACGAAACTCGCGTCTGCGATGAAGACCGCGGAGAAAGAACTGACGCGGGACGAAGTGACGCGAAGCGACGTTTTGAACAAGTTCCGGGAGAGTGCGAACGCGATCCTGGACGAAGTCTGACTCGTCCGCCGCCACGCGGCGCCCGACGCCGTCTTTTCTTGACGCGGCGCGGTGGAGGTGCGATGAGGTTGTTCCCATGAGGAAGTATTCGGCACAACTGCACGCCGCTTTCCACGAGCCGGGAACGCGGATCTTCCGGATCGTCCAGGGAAGTATCTGGGGACTGATTCTCCTTTCCATCCTTCTGCTCGTGGTCGAGGCTTTCCTGCCCGATTCCAGCCGGTTCGGGCCCGCTCTCAAGCGGATCGACCGCGTCGTCCTCGCGATCTTCGCTCTGGAGTTGCTGCTGCGCGTGGGGAGCTACAGTCCTCCCGCGCTCAAGGTGTTCCGGCGTCCGCGGATCAAACGCCTGCGCTCGCACCTTCTCGCGCGCCTGGCTTTCGTCATGCGGCCGATCATCCTGATCGATCTCGTGGCGGTCCTCGCGTTCTTCCCCGAGCTCCGCGGACTGCGGGCGCTTCGACTTCTGCGCCTGCTTCGCACGACGCGCGTCTTCAAGTATCGCAACCCTTTCGCGATCGTTTTGCACGCACTGGAAGAGAACGGCCTCCTCTTCACGTTCGCCTTCAGCATTCTCGCGTCCGCGACACTGCTCGGAGGGCTGAGCATTTATCTGGTCGAATTCAGAGTAAACCCCACGATCAACGGGATCATGGACGGGCTCTGGTGGGCGCTCGTCACGATCACGACGGTCGGGTACGGAGATATCACGCCGATGACCGCTCTCGGGCGGGTCATCGGCGGAGGGATGATGATTGCTGGAATGTTCACTCTGGCGCTATTCGCCGGTATTGTCGGTTCCAGCCTCGTGACCGGGATGCTGAGCATCCGGGAGGAGCAGTTTCGCATGAGCGACTACATGAATCACGTTGTCGTATGTGGTTTTGACGAGAGCACGGATCTACTTCTGGAAGCGCTTCGAAGGGAACTCGACCTCGAGGAAACGAAAGTGGTCATCATGGACGAGCACGACCGGCCGCGGGAACTCCCGCCGGACATCGCGTGGGTGCAGGGGGACCCGACGAAGGAGAGCGAACTCGACAAGATCCGCGTGACCCACTCGGCGGCGATCATCGTAACCGGTTCCCGCGACGCGAGTCCCGGCGTAGCGGACGCGCGCACGATTCTCACTCTCTTCACGATCCGTTCCTACATGGGCGATCGCGAGAAGGAACTCCGGTTGCGTCACAAGCCCATTTATCTCGTGGCGGAGATCCTCGACGCCGAAAACGTGGACCACGCGATCAGCGCCGGCGCGGACGAGGTCATCGAGACGCGCCGCATCGGATACTCGATGATCGCCCACGCGATCGGATATCACGGTACGGCAGCCGCGATGAGCCGCGTGATCATGTCGGGCGCCTACAACGTGTATCTCGGTCATGTCCCGAAACAGCAGGATAACGAAATCACCTACGGGGAACTGCTGATCAACCTCGAGCTCTCGAAACGGGGCGGTCTCGTGATCGGCATTCGGAGGCCGTCGGGCGCTGACTTCATCAATCCTCCGAAGGCCTACAGGATCGAGCACGGCACGCTGCTGATCTACCTGGCAAGAAAGCCGCTTCTCGAGCCGCCGCTGGGGAAAACGTAAAGGCCCTGCCGCAAGGCGCTTGTCTTACAGCTTCTCGACGTGTATGACCGAAGGGTCATGTCACACATCGGAACCTTGAACGAGAAACCGCTGCACGCCTCTCTCAAGGAGTGGTACGCGCGCCCCGGAGACCGTTTCGAAGTGCGCGTCGACCGTTTCGTGATCGACATCGTGCGGGACGACCTGCTGCTCGAGATCCAGACCGCGAGCCTGTCGTCGATGAAAACCAAGCTCGAGGAGCTGGTGAAGTCCCATCAGGTGCGCCTGATCTATCCGATCGCGCAGGTGAAGCAGATCGTCAAGACCGCGCGCGACGGTTCGCGGGAGTCGAGTCGCAAGTCGCCCAAACGGGGGCGCGCCGTCGATCTCTTTCGCGAAATGGTGAGCTTCCCGGAGCTTCTCGCGCATCCGAATTTTACGCTTGAAGTACTGCTGACGCATGAAGAGGAGGTGCGGCGCTTCGACGGCAATCTGAACTGGCGGAGAAGGGGATGGAGGGTCGAGGAACGCAGGCTGCTGGACGTGCTCGATCGACGGCGCTACCGCGAACCGTCGGACTGGGGGGCGTTCGTCCCGCCTGAACTCGAAACGTTCACGACGACCGGCCTGGCGGGCGCGCTCGGGATTCGTCGCGAACTCGCGCAGAAAACCGCTTACTGCCTGCGAAAAGCGGGCGCCATCCGTCTGATCGGCAAGGAAGGGCGGTCCAACCTCTATCGGGCCGTGCCCGGCGGGCCGGGGGAAGGGCACGCCGGAGGCGGCACTGGTCCGGTGACCGTTTCGGGCCGATAACCGGCGTATGTGTGGAATCTGCGGCAAACGGGACCCTCGGGGGGTCGCGAAGGACGCGCTGCGGCGCATGACGGACAGCCTGGCGCATCGAGGTCCGGACGACGAAGGCGTTTTCGTGGACGGTCCGGTCGGGCTCGGGCATCGCCGCCTCTCGATCATCGACCTGGCAGGCGGACGCCAGCCCATGCGCGGCGCCGACGGTTCTCTCTGCATCACATTCAACGGCGAAATCTACAACTACCGGGAGCTTCGCGCGGAACTCGAAGCGCGCGGGCGCCGTTTCAAGACGCGGTCCGATACCGAAGTCATCCTCGCGCTCTACGAACAGAGTGGCCCCGCGTGCGTGGAATCCCTCCGCGGCATGTTCGCGTTCGCGATTCACGACGCAAAAGCGGACCGGCTGTTCCTCGCCCGCGATCATCTGGGGCAGAAGCCGCTCTACTACACGGATAACGGAGAACGATTCGCATTCGCGTCCGAAATCAAGGCGCTGCTCGCTGACGATCCGTCGCTCCGCGAGATGGACGAAAAGGCACTCCACCAGTACCTGACGCTGCGCATCATTCCCTCGCCGCGGACCATGTTCCGTCGCATCCACAAGCTTCCTCCCGGGCACTGTCTCGTCCATGAGAACGGATCTGTCACGATTTCACGCTACTGGGGTCTGTCGTACGAGCCGAAAGACGTGCGCCGTGAAGACGAGCTCCTGGACGAACTGGATGAACGGGCGCAGGACGCCGTGCGGCACTGCATGGTGAGTGACGTTCCCGTGGGAGCGTTTCTGAGCGGCGGGCTCGATTCGGGACTTGTCGTCGGCATGATGGCGAAGCAGTTTGGGACCCCCGTCTCCGGTTCCGAAGCGCCCCCCGGTCCCACGGCAGGCGCGTTCCCCACCTTTTCCGCGGGGATACCATACGCCGATTACGATGAGAATCCCGTGGCCGCTCTCGTCAGTCGCCGCTACGGCACGTCCGGCACGTTCGAGAAGCTCGATGCCTCGATCGTGCGGATGCTTCCCGAGATCGTGTGGCATCTGGACGAACCCGCGGATCCGCTTTCGCTCTGCAACTACTTCATCTCGGGCATCGCGCGCGGGGAAGTCAAGGTAGCGCTGACCGGTGACGGGGGGGACGAGCTTTTTGCCGGGTACGATCGCTACTCCGGATACCGATACGTCGACTATTACTCCATACTTCCTCTCTTCGTGCGCGAACATCTGGTTCGCAGGCTGATCGATTTCATTCCCGATCGATTCAGCCAGAAGAGTCTGAGCCAGAAGCTGCGGTGGGTGAATCGCCTGTCACTCGTCGATTCGGATTGCCGGTATGCGCGCAGTCTCGGTCATTTCTTCTTCACCGAAGAGTTTCGAGACGAACTCTACGGCAGCAGACTCGAGTCCGCCGTGGCCGGATTCGATCCGGAAGAAGCGCTCGCCCACTATTTTGGGGCGGAGGACGAGCGGGACGTGATCGACCGCATGCTGAACGCCGACACCATGATTCGCCTGCCCGACCACTCGCTGATGATTCTGGATCGCATGTCGATGGCGCACGGGCTCGAAGCGCGCGCTCCCTTCCTGGATCACGAACTCGCGCAGTTCGCCGCGACACTGCCCGTCCGGTTCAAAGTCAACGGCTCCCGCCTTCGCCATCTCCAGAGACGCCTGGGAGAACGCTATCTTCCGAACGAGGTGTTTGCCGGCGGGAAACGCGGTTTCAGCTCCGGCATTTCCTACCTGTTGAATACGGAGTACGGTCGGCTCTTTTCCGCTTTTCTTCGGGACTCCCATCTCGTGCGTGAGGGGTATCTGCAATTCGCCACGGTGAAGCGGATCTTCGACGAACACCTCGATCACGAGGTGGATCACCACAATCGGCTCTGGCTGCTCTGCCACGCCGAAATCTGGTATCGCATGATGATCGAGGGAGCCACTGTGGAAAGCATACGCGCCGCTCGTTGAGTCTTTTATCCGGAAGTGCATTCCTGCTAGACTCCGTGTGGCTGCCGGGCGAATCGAATCGAGGAGTGCCATGAGCAAGAATCGAACGAAGAAGAGCGGCGTACGCGTGATCGAACCCGTCAAGGCGAAGCGCAAGCGCATGAACAAGAAGGTGTATTTCGACGAGCTGTAC
>JABDJQ010000008.1 GCA_013002425.1 Gemmatimonadota bacterium | reverse complement strand
GAACGTCAGCGAACCGGGGAAGCGGTTCGAGGGAACGGTCGTCATTCGCGACGGGCTGATCGAGGCGGCCGGCGCCGGTGCGAAAGTCCCCGCCGACGCCACCGTGATCGACGCGACCGGCTACACGATCTATCCCGGGCTGATCGATCTCGGGCTTTCGTACGGTCTTCGTGAAATGAAAGACGACACGACCGGAAGCGCGCACTGGAACCCGCGAGTTCGCGCGGACCGCGACGCGGCCGAGCTCTTCATCGGCGACGAGCAGAAAGAGGCGTCGTACCGGAAGGCCGGCTTCACGAGCGGTCTGGTGACACCGGGCAACGCCGTATTCAGCGGGATGTCCGCGTTCGTTTCCCTGGCGGAGACGAGCGCCGGCGGGCGCATTCTCGCGGAACGTATTGCGCAGGGAAGCGCGCTGCGCACTTTCAGCGGCGGCTTCCCGAACTCGTTGATGGGCACGATCGCGCTGCAGCGCCAGACACTCATGGACGCGAAGTGGTATCGCGATGCCATGAATGCGTATGCGGCGCGCCCAGCCGGGCAGACCGCGCCCGAACCCGACGCCGCGCTCGATGCGCTTCGCCCCGTCATCGAACGGCAGATGCCGCTCCTCATGTCCGTGGGCAGCGAATGGAACGCGATCCGCGCCGGTCGTGTGGCGCGCGAGGCGGGAGTGTCGCTCGTCATCAAGGGTTCGGGATACGAATACCGCAGGCTGAACGAAATCCGTGCGCTCGACGTGCCGTTCGTCCTGCCGGTCGCGTTTCCGCAGCAGGCGTCCGACATCCCGAGCAACGTCTCACACGCGGCACACGCACACTGCAACATGGCGGGCGGAGCGCTCGATCCGCACGACGAGTGGACTTCGGGCCCCGGTGACTACGGCAGGGGCGCAGCGGGAAGCGGCGGCAAGGAGCTCGCATCCGGCGACGAGGCGCTGTACGTCGATCTCCGCCGCCTTCGCCACATGATTCTCGCGCCCGAAAACCCGGCACGCATGAAACGAGCCGGCGTTCGATTCGCGCTCACCACCGACGGACTGAAAGACGTGGGCACGTTCCGCGCGCGTCTTCGCGACGCGATCGAAGCCGGACTCTCCCCCGACGACGCGCTCGCGGCCCTTACGACCATACCCGCCCGCATGGCCGGCCAGGCGGACCGGCGCGGCACGCTTGCCCCCGGAAAAGTCGCGGATCTGCTGCTTGTCGAGGGCGACCTTTTCGACAGCAAGGGGAGGATTCGCGAAGTGTGGATCGGGGGCGTGCGCCACGAAACCGACCCTCGCCCGCAGTTCGAGGCCGCCGGTGTATGGAGCGCAAAACTGAAGTCGGGCGGCGTGTTCGATGTCGTCGTGGCAAAGGGCGAGAAGAAGGCCACGGTCGAGCGAGGCGGAGAGAAGAGCGCGGTGCGCCACTGGGCCGTGAACGGGTATCGCATGGAAGGCGCGTTCGAAGGGAGCGCGATCGCGAAAACGGGCATGGTTCAGTTCGACGCGGTCAAGCTGCCCGATGAAATCGCCGGCTCGCTGACCTACGCGGACGGCACCCGCGAATCGTTCCGCGCGACATACGGCGGCGAGAAGAAACCGGACGAGGACGATTCCGAAAGCGATGACGCCGAAGACGACACCGAGGACGATGAAGAAGAAGACAGCGAAAGCGCGGACGACGACGGAAAGTCGAGCGCGCCTTCGATCGCCAGGCCGGTGCTCGCGAACGTGTATCCATCGGGCGCGTTCGGACTCGAAGCGCCCCCCGCTCAGGCCGACTTGATCTTCGTGCGGAACGCCACGATCTGGACGTGCGGCGCGGAAGGCGTGATCGAAGGGGGCGACATGATCGTGCGCAAGGGCAGGATCGAGCGCGTCGGAAGCGGGCTCGCCGCGCCGGCAGGCGCGATCACGATCGACGCGACAGGAAAGCACGTGACGCCCGGGCTGATCGACTGCCACTCGCACTCGGGCGTTTCCGGTTCGGTCAACGAAGGTTCGCAGGCCGTGTCGGCGGAAGTGCGGATCGAAGACGTGATCGATCCGGATCACATCGCACTCTATCGCCAGCTTTCGGGCGGCCTCACGGCGGCGAATCAGCTGCACGGTTCGGCGAACCCGATCGGGGGACAGAACTCGGTCATCAAGCTGCGATGGAGCCGAACCGACGACGAAATGCGCTTCAAGGGCGCCAAACCCGGTATCAAATTCGCGCTCGGCGAGAACGTGAAACAGAGCAACTGGGGCGACCGGAACACGACCCGCTACCCGCAGACGCGCATGGGCGTTCCGGAGATCATCCGCGACCGCTTTCAGGCGGCGCTCGAATACAGGCGCGCGTTCGCGAATCATCGCAAAGCGGCGAAGAACACGATTCCGCCGCGGCGCGATCTCGAACTCGACGCTCTCGCCGAGATTCTGGAGGGCGAACGGCTCGTGCACTGCCACTCCTATCGCCAGGACGAGATCCTGGGCCTCGTGCGCATCGCGGACGAATTCGGTTTCACGATCGGCACGTTCCAGCACGTGCTCGAAGGCTATAAAGTGGCTGAGGCGATCGCCGACCACGGCGCCGGCGCCTCTTCGTTCTCCGACTGGTGGGGGTACAAGTACGAAGTGATCGACGCGATTCCGTACAACGGCGCGCTCATGCACGAGGTGGGCGTCAACGTGTCGTTCAACTCGGACAGCCACGAACTCGCGCGCAAGCTGAACTGGGAGGCTGCGAAAGCCGTCAAGTACGGCGGCGTGAGCGAAGAGGAAGCGCTCAAGTTCGTCACTCTGAACCCGGCGATCCAGCTCCACGTGGACGACCGCGTGGGCTCGCTCGAACCGGGCAAGGACGCGGGCTTCGTGATCTGGAGCGGCCATCCGCTCTCCACGATGTCACGCTGCGAACAGACGTTCATCGACGGAACGAAGTACTTCGACATCGACCGCGACCGCGAACTTCGCAGGCGCGCGAAAGAAGAGCGGCAGTCGATCATTCAATACCTGCTCGCGAAAAAGGGCGACGGGAAACCGGGCGACAGCAAGCCCGCGAACGGAAAGGGCCGTTAGATGAAACACGCGAAACAGAGATCGCTCGCGCCGGCCGCCGTTCTTCTTGCCTGCCTCGCGACATTCGCGGGCGCGCACGACCAGATCCCGGCTCCGCCGCAGACCGAACCGATCGCGATCGTGAACGCCACGATTCACACCGGGAACGGCCCCGCGATTCAAAGCGGCGTCCTGCTGTTCGAAAACGGGAAGATCACGGCGGTCGGGAACGCGCTGCGCATCCCCGCGGACCTGAAGCAGATCGACGCGACCGGCAAGCACGTCTATGCGGGCCTCTTCTCGGCCAGAACGGCCATGGGACTCGTGGAAGTCAACTCGATCCGGGCCACGAAAGACTACGACGAGGCGGGCGACGTCAATCCGAACGTGCGCGCCGAGCAGGCGTTTAATCCCGACTCCGAAAACATCCCGGTCACGCGATCGAACGGCATCCTGACCGTGCTTTCCGCGCCGGCCGGCGGGCTCGTTGCGGGGCACGCCGCGATCATGCGGATGGACGGCTGGACGTGGGAGGACATGACGCTCGTTCCGCAGGCCGCGCTCAT